>NZ_JANMZH010000426.1:0-1645 GCF_031383065.1 Microcoleus sp. OTE_8_concoct_300
CTCGTTCCCAGGCTCTGCCTGGTAACGCATATCCAGAGGCTCTGCCTCGCCTTAACCCTCTAACAAACCCTCCATTCTCTCCTTTACTCAAACCTCACGATCGACAAAATATTCGTGTTATTTTGAAGTGAGCTTAATCAAGATTCAAAATTAAATCATAGTTGGCGATCGCCCGAGTCATCTCAAAAGGCGATCGTACTTATATACAAAAATCACAACAAGGAATTGGCAATGTTAGAAACTGAGGACGATCCGAGTGTACAGCGACGCATTGAACGGTCACGGCGAGACCGAGAAAGAACACTCGATCTTAGCTACATGAAACTGACGGAACTGCCAGAGGCTTTCGCATCTCTCACCCAGTTGCAAGGGCTTTACCTCTTCAACAACCAACTGACGAAGCTGCCAGAGGCGATCGCATTCCTCACCAAGTTGCAACAGCTTTACCTCCAAAACAACCAACTGACGAAACTGCCAGAAACGATCGCATCCCTCACCAAGTTGCAACAGCTTTACCTCCAAAACAACCAACTGACGGAACTGCCAGAGGCGCTCGCATCCTTCACCCAGTTGGTAAGGCTTGACCTCCAAAACAACCAACTGACGGAACTGCCAGAGGCGATGGCATCCCTCACCGAGTTGGTAAGGCTTGACCTCAGCAACAACCAACTGAGGGAACTGCCAAAGGCGATCGCATCCCTCACCCAGTTGCGATTGCTTAACCTCAAAAACAACCAACTGAGGGAACTGCCAGAGGGACTCGCATCCCTCACCAGGTTGCAAGAGCTTCACCTCAGCAACAACCCTCTCAATCCTGACCTCGCTGCTGCCTATGAGCAAGGCACTGAAGCCGTCTTGCAATACCTGCGGGCAAAGGCAGAAGCAAAGATCACCCTGAATGAAGCCAAGCTGATTTTGATCGGTGAAGGCGAGGTGGGCAAGAGTTGTCTGTTGGGAGCATTGCGCGAGGATGAATGGCTAGAAAGTCGTCCCACCACTCACGGCGTTGAAATTAAGCCAGTTATTGTCACCCATCCCGACAGTGGCACAGATATCTTACTCAATGGTTGGGATTTTGGCGGTCAACCGGTTTATCGATCGACGCACCAGTTGTTTTTCAGTGCACCAGCCGTGTATCTGGTGGTGTGGAAGCCGCGAGAAGGCCCCCAGCAAGGCTTTGTCAAAGAGTGGATTACCTTGATTAAGCATCGCGCACCGGATGCCAAGGTGCTAGTAGTCGCAACCCACGGCGGTCCCGGACAGCGACAACCCGACATTGACAGACAGGAAATTCAGGATCGATTCGGCAGCGATACGGTGCTTGACTTCTTCCATGTAGACAGCAAACCTGACCCTCAGAACTCCTGCACCGGGCTGGCAGAATTAAAACAAAAGATTGCTAGTGTCGCCGCATCTCTTCCCGAAATGGGACGTTCTGTTCCCGCCAAGTGGCAGCGAGTGCGGGAAATCTTGCAGACAAACGACAAAGCCTATCTGCCCTACAATGATGTCCTTGCCATCTGCGCTCAACAGGGAATCGATAAGGAACAAGCAGAACTTTTCCTTCGCATTTCCCATACCTTGGGGCATATCATCCATTACCATTACGATCCAATACTGCGGGATATCGTCATCCTCAAACCCG
>NZ_JANMZH010000457.1:0-5231 GCF_031383065.1 Microcoleus sp. OTE_8_concoct_300
GGTGCATCGCTATCACCGCCGCCCGCACCCGCCCGATAAATTTTGCCTTCTAAATTTTCTTCAATTTCAGGTCTGGTTTCGCACCAATCCTTAATTTTTTGAGCGATAATATTGATATTATCTGTCGAACTAACATCAAGCGCTGATAAATGTTCGGCAAATAGCTGCGGCTCGGATATTTTCAATAACTTACTTAAACCCGCAACAATTTGTTTGGGTGTTGCATCATCGGGAAGTGACATGACTAATCTCCTTAAATCTTTTTTTTCAGTTGATAGCGGTAAAGTTTCTGTTTCCCCAATTAGGGTAAATGCTGCCCAATCTAGGGGAGTCCGAAATCGAGCTTTTGTTGTTAGCATAGCACACCGCAAGGCGGCGGCTCGATTGTCGCCCCGTGCTAAATTTTCGTAGAATTCTGTCATTAGCAACTTGGCTGGTAGCACGCCCATATCCCACAGGGAAACGATAATGCTGGGGACTCCGGCGAGGATGAAGCAGCGCGACAATCCGATGACTCCATCTCCGGTGATTTTACCGCCTCCGGTGCTGCACGCGCTTAAAACTACGAGTTCGGAATCGAGTCTTAATTGCAGGATTTCTGTGGCGTTAAGTGCGCCGTCGTCGGTGTCTCCTGATGGTGCTAAAATTATCGCGCCGGGAATGCCGGAACCTTGGAAATCGTCGAGGAGCCCGTGGGCGGATAAATGGACGATGCGGGTGTTTAGCATCCTCTCTAAAATGGCGAGTTTTGTGGCATTTTCTCCGCTAATTGCTTCGGTTCCTAAAGTTGCGGCAATGGCTTCTGCGGCTTCTTTTGCCCTGGGGATTTGTCGGAGTTTGTAGGGGTTTTCCTTAAATTTTGGGGCGATGGTTGGGTCGCCGACAATTAGGGCGGCTTGTCTCAATCCTCGTTCTCGGTTTTGATGTTGGCGGGTGATTTCTAATACTTGGATGGATGGGCTGGTGAGGATGGTATGATTTTCGATTAGGTAGCGGTTGTTGCTATCTTGCAAGGCGCCGAAGGGTACTAAAAATAAGTCGTAGTGGGGGACGAAGATGATGGGGGAATTGGCATCGGTGGGTAGCAAGTCGATGATGGGTTCGATCAGAATTTGATGGAGGAGTTGCAATAGGGGAAAGCGGCCTGTTTCGTCTCGTTTGGACTGGGATTCTAGCTGAATTTTGTTGCCTTGGTCGTCGGTTTCTACGGTGCCGATGGAGACGCGGGCTTTGAGGATGATTTGTTTGAGGGTTTGGTTTTGTTGGTTGAGGGGTTCGAGGTTGGCGGCGCGATGGGTGATGTTCCCGTTTGGTTGGATTACCCAGATGTAAATTTCTGGATTGACAATCGAATATTCAACTATTGTGGAGTTTCTGTCGCGGGCGATTTGTTGGATTTTGGGGATGGATAACCCCCCCAGCCCCCCCTTGCTAAGGGGGGGCCTTGAGAGGTTTGCTTCTTCCTCAAATCTTGATAACCCCCCCTTGCTAAGGGGGGGCTTAAGAGGGAGGAATTGAGATAACTCTTCTTCCTCCCCTTGATAAGGGGGCGACTGAGGGGGGGTTGTTAATAAGGTTTGTCGCCATAACTCGACGAAGGCACGGGTGCGCGACATTTCTGATATTTCTAAGGCTTCATCAAATTTAGATTGGGCGACTAGGACTTTTTGCAGCAGGCGATAGGCAGATATTTGGGTTTCAAAGATTGAGGCTTTGTGGTCATTACTTACCAATTCAGAACGCAGAGTTTCATGAATTGCGATCGAAGCACGAAGTGCTGTTTCAGCTTCAGCAAGTTGATTAATTTTGAGGAAAGTAGAGCCCAAATTGTTGAGAGACATTGACTCTCCCACGCGCTCTCCGATTTCCCGTGAAATCTCTAAATACTGTTGGTGAAATTCGATCGCCCTGTGGTATTGTCCTAGGGATTGGTAAGCAATGCCCAAACTACCGAGGCAAACAGCTTCTCCTCGTCGATATCCGATTTCTCGTGAAATCTCTAAAGACTGTTGGTGAAATTCGATCGCCATGTGGAATTGCCCTAGGGAATAGTAAGCATTGCCCAAATTGCTGAGGGAATTAGCTTCTCCTTGGCGATATCCGATTTCCCGTGAAATCTCTAAAGACTGTTGGTGAAATTCGATCGCCCGCTGGAATTGCCCTAGGGATTGGTAAGCTGAGGCCAAATTTCCGAGGGAAATAGCTTCTCCTTGGCGATTTCCGATTTCCCGTGAAATCTCTAAAGACTGTTGGTGAAATTCGATCGCCCTGTGGTATTGCCCTAGGGAATCGTAAGCTGAGCCCAAACTGCCGAGGGAATCAGCTTCTCCTTGGCGATATCCGATTTCCTGTGCAATCTCTAAAGACTGTTGGTGAAATTCGATCGCCTTGTGGTATTGCCCTAGGGATTTGTAAGCTAAACCCAAACTGCCGAGGGAAGCAGCTTCTCCCACGCGATCTCCGATTTCCCGTGAAATCTCTAATTGACATTCATAAAATTCGATCGCCTTGTCGTATTGCCCTAGGGAATCGTAAGCTAAGCCCAAATAGCCGAGGGCACGAGCTTCTCCTTGGCGAGATCCGATTTCCCGTGAAATTTCTAATAACCGTTCGTGAAATTTGATCGCCCTGTCAAATTGCCCTAGGGAATTGTAAGCTAAGCCCAAATTGCCGAGGGAATTAGCTTCTCCATCGCTATATCCGATTTCTCGTGAAATCTCTAAAGACTGTTGGTGAAATTCGATCGCCCTGTGGTATTGCCCTAGGGATTTGTAAGCTAAGCCCAAATTGCCGAGGGAAGCAGCTTCTCCTACGCGATATCCGAATCCGATTTCCCGTGAAATCTCTAAAGACTGTTGGTGAAATTCGATCGCCCTGTGGTATTGCCCTAGGGATTGGTAAGCTAAGCCCAAATTGCCCAGGGACTCAGCTTTTCCTTGGCGATTTCCGATTTTCTGATAGATAGTTAATCCCTGTTCCCAAGACGGCAAAGCTTCTCGAAATTGACTGATTTCATACTGCCGATTGCCTTGATAAAACAGTCTGTCTGCTTCCGATTTCAGTCCAATTCCCGCTAGAAAATCGCCATCCACCTTACCCAGTAGCCCTGCAAAATTTTTCAACCAATCAGCGATTTTTAATCCGCCTTGTTCTCTGAGATTATCAGCCTCTTCTAGCATTGCCGCCACCAAGGCATCATCCAGCAATTCCGGGTGAGTTTTCAATATCTCCGCTTCTTCGCCGCTGGGACAGGTTAGCAGTTGATTTATCAGGTTGAGATAGGCTTGTTCGCGTTCTGAGTTCATTGCGATTTGGGGTTTGGGATGGTGCGATCCATTAATTTATTATCGGTGAAACTCATCTGTTTTGGGCTGGCGATGCCAAGTTTTTTTCGCTTGGATGTGCGGGGTGGCGAGAAACCGGGTTTTTCCGAGAATCCTTAGTTACAGTCGGTGATTTGGGCAAAAACCCGGTTTCTTGGATTTTCGGTGGAGGCAGAAACCGGGTTTTTTCCGAGAATATCGATACACTGCCTAAAACTACGAAAAACCCGGTTTCTTTGGTTTATGTCGTAGTGTAAAATAATTAAAAGGGAATAGGTGAGTTTTATGGCGCGTCTTACCGATCGAGCTTTTGAAATTTTGCGGGCCGAAGTTGACAAGTGCGCGGCCGCTGATACTGTAGCCGGTGAAGTGTACCGACGGATGGTAATCAAGCGGTTGGAGAAGTTACGATCGCAAAATGGCACTTTCGCCTCAACAGAAGAAATCCGCGATACCTTCAAAGACGAATTTCCCAACTTCAGCGAACAAGCTCTCAAAGCTGCCGTCAAAGCCAACCGCCCGCCCGGATTGTTCGGTAAAATCATCTTTGCTGGGAGTTTGCTGGGAAGTGCTGCAGGGATAATTTGGCTGATTAACCTACCTTTTCCCCTGATTCGCTTGCCCGTGGCCAAAACAATGCCGATATTGTTGCTGCCGAGTTTTAGGAGTATGGATCACAATTACCGGCAGGCGATCGCCCTTGTGGAACAATCCGATCAACTGGTGAATAAAGCCACGGCTGTCGCTGATTTTGACTTGGGCGAAATTAAAGCAAAACAAGCCCAAAAACACCTCGACGCCTTGCCAGTTTGGTTTTTAGGTTATTATCCACAAACCTACTGCTCTTTTTTCGGCTGCAGTTGGCGGTTTACAGTCGATGAATTTCAAGCCGCCCGCAAAAATGTCGGGCGGATGGAGGCTCAGATTTTCCAGCAAAAAAATGCTTTTACTCAGTTAAATCAAGTCGAACAAACTCTCAACGCGGCGAAACAGCAGTATCAGCAAGCCAAAACCGCTGCGGATAGACAAAAAGCGACGGTAAATTGGCAAAGTGCGATCGACCAACTCAATCAAATTCCCGCCGAAACCCTCGCGGGAGAAACGGCTAAGAAAACACTCAAAGCAGCAGAAAGAGACTTTCAAGCAATGGGCGGCGTCGCCACCGGTTCTGTGCAGGCTGACAACTTAATTGAAGCTGCCAAAGAATTTGCTCTCTCCGCCGCCGTCGCCGCCAAAAAACCGCCACATCCCGCCGCACAGTGGGAGCAAATAGCAGAATTGTGGCAAGAAGGTATTAACAGACTGAAATTGATTCCAGTCGATAACCCTGGCTATCTCGACGCTCAAACCAAACTCGCTGAATATCAAAAAAATTTAGGAATTACCCAGATTAGACTGGAAGCAGAAAAAGATTCTGCAAAAGCTTTGCAAGAAGCTAAAAGCTTGTTGGCCAACTTGCAAAATGATGTGAATTCTCAAAATCCCGGTAAATCCCTCAGCCAGTTGCAACAAATTATCAATCAATTAGAATCTGTCAAACCCGGGACAACTGTTTATCCCGAATCCCAAAAATGGCTGCAATCTGCTCGCAAGAAACAGCAAGAATGGCAAAAGAATTAAAGATTGGGCATGGGGCATGGGGCATTTTTAGCTGTTGACGGTTGACGGTTGACGGTTGACGGTTGACTGTTAACTAATGACTAAGGATCGCGAATTAAATAACTTACAATTTTAATTGTTATTGTGGGATGGGCGTCCCGCCCGTCCAAAAAGGACGGGCGGGACGCCCATCCCACAATAACAATTAAAATTGTAAGTTATTTAATTCGCGATCCTTAGTCATTAGTTAACAGTCAACCGTCAACCGTCAACCGTCAACCGTCAACAGCTAAAAATGCCCCATGCCCC
>NZ_JANMZH010000566.1:0-5016 GCF_031383065.1 Microcoleus sp. OTE_8_concoct_300
CACCCACCCCGACATCATCTTATTATTGTCAGACCACTTAGATGTCGAGTACTCCTTCATCTCTTTCCCCACACGCCGGTCCTCCGATACAGCCACCAACGCCACCACCCCCACTTTTGCCACCAAAGTTGACTTCCCTACTGGCAGTAACCCATAATACGTCCGCAACGCAGACATCAACGGCGACGGGAAACATGACTTAGCTGTGGCGAACAGGGTCAGCAACACCGCCTCCATCCTGCTCAATACTACCGCCACCAACGCCACCACCCCCACTTTCGCTACCCAAGTTACCTTCCCTACTGGCAATAACCCCAATTTCGTCAGCATCGGCGACTTCAACGGCGACATGAAACCTGACTTAGCAACGGCAAACTACTTGAGCGACACCGTCTCCATCCTGCTCAACACCACCGCCACAGGAGCTACCACCCCCAGTTTCGCCCCCCAAGTTAGCTTCGGTACTGGCACTAAGCCCCCCTTCGTCAGCATCGGCGACATCAACGGCGACGGGAAACCTGACTTAGCAACGGCGAACTACAGGGGCAACAATGTCTCCATCCTGCTCAACACCACCACCACAGGAGCCACCACCCCCAGTTTCGCCCCCCAAGTTAGCTTCGGTACTGGCGCTTTGCCCTTTTCCGTCAGCATCGGCGACATCAACGGCGACACGAAACCAGATTTAGCAACGTCTAACTTCTCCACCGACACCGCCTCCATCCTGCTCAATACTACCCCCACAGTTACCGCTGTCACCGCCACCACCGCTGACGGCAGCTACGGCATCGGTTCTACCATCGCCATCACCGTCACCTTCGATGCTGCTGTCAACGTCACCGGCACACCCCAACTGCAACTAGAAACAGGCACAACCGACCAATTTGCCACTTATACTAGCGGTACCGGCACTACAGCCCTCACATTCAACTATGTAGTACAAGCTGGAGACACTTCCCTCGACTTAGAATACCTCGCCACGAACGCCCTCACTCTCAACGGCGGCACAATTAAAGAAACTGTTGGTAAGGGCTTTGACGCTTTTTTAAGCCTCCTCCCTGCCTTAGCCTCAGCCAACTCCCTCGGCGGTAGCAAAGCCATAATTATCGATACTCTTGCACCCACCATCACCGGCGTCACCTCTACCACCGCCGATGGCAGTTACAACACAACTGGCAACATCAACGTCACCGTCAACTTCAGCGAAGCAGTTACCTTAGCTGGCGGTAACATGACAGTCGCCTTAGACACAGGTGGCAGTGTCACTATTGCACCTTTCACAGGCACATCTGCTGTGGGTACATACACTCCAGCAGCCGGACAAAATAGCACCGACCTCAACTCAACAGGCATAACTTTAGCAGTCGGTGCAACATTAAAAGATGCTGTGGGAAATAATGCAACAACATTGACTATTCCTGCGGGGCAGTCTTTAGCGGATAGCAAAGCCATAGTTGTAGACACCGTTGTCCCCGCAGTTGCCTTAACCTCTGTATCACCAACAACCACAAACGGACCATTTTTAGTCACAGCAACATTCAGCGAAAGCGTCACAGGATTTATTGCCAGCGACGTTAATCTTACTAACAGTACGATTAGCAATTTCACGGGTAGCGGCACAACTTATAATTTTACCGTTACACCTAATGCTGATGGCCCTGTCACAGTTAATGTCCCAGCAGCAAGAGCAACTGATACCGCTGGTAATAATAATACCGCCGCAACTCAACTGACTCGTACTGCTGATATTACAGCCCCCACAGTTACCTTAACCTCTGCATCACCAACAACCACAAAGGCACCATTTTTAGTCACAGCAACATTCAGCGAAAGCGTCACAGGATTTATTGCCAGCGACGTTAATCTTACTAACAGTACGATTAGCAATTTCACGGGTAGCGGCACAACTTATACTTTTACCGTTACACCTAATGCTGATGGCCCTGTCACCGTTGATGTCCCAGCAGCAAGAGCAACTGATATTGCTGGTAATAACAATACCGCAGCAACTCAACTGACTCGTACTGCTGATATTACAGCCCCCACAGTTACCTTAACATCAACGGACGCAACCACAGTCAACGCACCATTTAGCGTCACAGCCACATTCAGTGAAGATGTCAACGGCTTTGATAATACTGATATCACCGTAGCCAATGCGAATGTCGGTAACTTTGTGAAAGTTGATGCCAAAACCTACACCTTTGATGTCACTCCCGCTGCTAGTGGTAATGTCACCGTTGATATTCCCGCAGCAATAGCAACGGATACAGTGGGTAATAATAATACCGCAGCAACTCAACTGGTTCGTACTGCTAATCTCACCACACCTGACATCACCCCGCCTCGAGTTGCCTTAACATCAACTTCAACACCAACAGTAACTGGTTTATTTAGCGTCACCGCCACATTCAGTGAAGATGTCAACGGCTTTGATAATACTGATATCACCGTAGCCAATGCGAATGTCGGTAACTTTGTGAAAGTTGATGCCAAAACCTACACCTTTGATGTCACTCCCGCTGCTAGCGGTAATGTCACAGTTGATGTCCCAGCAGCAATAGCAACGGATACTGCAGGTAATAATAATACCGCAGCAACTCAACTGGTTCGTACTGCTAATGTCACCACACCTATTGTTGATGTCATCCCACCTACTGCTAACTTGAGTGCAATTTCTAACATTACTACAGCGGGTGGTACAAGCCAGACATTGACAGTTACTTTCAGTGATAGTAGTGGAGTAGATGTTAGCAGTTTAGATAATTCGGACGTTGTTGTAAATTGGTCAGGTGGTGCTATTCCTGCTACCTTTATTAGTGCCACACCCACTGGAAATGGTACGCCCCGCACAGCAACATATTCGTTGACGCCGCCTGGGGGAACTTGGGATAGTGTGGACAATGGTACTTACACAGTTAATTTGCAAGCATCGCAGGTGAAGGATGTTGTTGGCAATTTGTCTGCTGCTAGCAATTTAGGTACTTTTAGCGTGAATGTTGCCGCACCCGCGCCCGCGCCAACACCCCCAGTCGTACCAACCCCTGGGCCATCGGTAACACCAACACCCGCACTAACCCCTGCTGAAACACCTGCGGAAACCCCTGCGGAAACACCGACACCTACACCAACAATAGCGCCAACACCAACAACTAACAACATCCCCAAGGACGACTGCATCTGCGATGACATTGACTATCCCAACTTAAATCAACCGAATCGGGTTGAAAACACCATACTCGGTGTATCGCCAATTCAAATAGGCACTGCCAAAAACGATGAATTACTAGGCAGCAACAGCGGCAATATATTCGATGCTAAATCAGGGGATGACAACTTATATGGTGGTGACAGCGACGACATCCTCAACGGCAACACAGGCAATGATTTTATCAGCGGTGGCACAGGTGATGATATCCTATTTGGAGATGAAAATAATGACATTATTCTTGGCGACTTGGGCTTGGATTTAATCTTTGGAGGCAAGGGCAATGACTCTATCAATAGCCGCGAAGGTGATGACATTGTTTATGGAAATAGAAATGATGACTTCATCGATGGTGGTAAGGAGGATGACACCTTAAAAGGAGGCAAAGGGAATGACATAGTGCTTGGTAGCCAGGGAGATGATTACTTGTTTGGAAACCAGGGTTCGGATACCATCTGCGGCGGTGAAGGCAATGACTTAATCAGTGGTAACGAAGCAGCAGATATTCTGGGAGGGTGTGAAGGAAATGATACCCTGTACGGAGGCGAAGATAACGATACTCTCACTGGTTGTCAAGGTGATGATATTCTTTACGGAGACTTGGGGAATGATAGTTTAATTGGCGGTAGCGGTAAGGATATCTTTGTCTTAAATTCAGGTCAAGGATTTGACCGGATTGCTGATTTTACAGTCGATCAAGATTTGATAGGATTAAGCGGAGGTTTGAGCTTTGGTCAGTTAGCAATAACTCAAAATACTCAGGGAACTCTCATCAAAAATGTCTTGACAGGAGAGGAGTTAGGTGTGATGATAGGAGTGAGTGCCAATGCGATTACATCGGCTAATTTCCTGTTGATTTAAGGACAAATGAAAAGTACGATCGCCCCTTCGATCCAAAAGGGATCTCGCACTTCTACCCATTTAAAAAGGTTGGGCAAAAATTTAACGATTATATCATGTCCGATCGATTAACCATAATATCCCGGTCGGGGCGGGTTTTTGAGATGGTCAATTATTGGCAGGTATTGTTGGCTCACGGGCCCCTACAAAAATCCGGGTCGCTCGACCGGACATGATATTATTCATACTTTCGGCCGCGCCACTGAGTAGGCTGATTCAACGCAGAAATTAGAATTCGCAAAAACGCTAACGGATCGGCTAATGGTGACAGCCAAAACAGCCATGTACCAGATGCCCCAGTTGTATCGTAGCAAGGTGCGATCGCGAAACACAAAGCCGATCGCACTGCAACCAAAAATACATTCAATCCCAACAGCCAAAAGTGCCCAAATACAGCAACCGGCGGCAGCGAACCAAACAGCAAATAGCACAACACGATCGGCACCGGCAAACCTTGAACAGCCAGCAACAGCCACAAATCGCCTTGTTTTTACATAGCCAGCGCTCCATCCTAGAGAATTTCTACATAAATTTTATGAGACATTTTATTAATCGTTTTCAACCATTCTTTCCATTCTAATGCACGAACCCTCCCAGTGCAATATTTATTAAAATAATCTACCTGTTTTCGCAAAAATTGTTCAGTTTCTTGAGGGTTAGCGCCTGTTAGCACTTCTAGCACCTCCAGAATTGTCGCGAGAAATTCTTGGGCATAAGATTCTCTTTGGGAAATCGAACTAAAGGGAGCGAGCGAATTTGAAGTATTCGACTGGGACAGCGGTATTAAACGCGCAAAACCTGCCGTTGTTTCGGGCAAAGCTCCCCAGTTGCTAGTCACGACAAAACAACCGCTAGCTAGAGCTTCCATCACGGAGATACAAGAAGTTTCTGCAAAGGTATTTGGGTAC
>NZ_JANMZH010000577.1:0-11275 GCF_031383065.1 Microcoleus sp. OTE_8_concoct_300
TACCGAGCGGAAACAGCGTTTTCGGGTTTGGTTCGGGAAGGTGGGCGATATGGCTTTGGTTGGTCATTTGGATTTGATCCGATTGTTCGATCGAGTAGTCCGCAGAGCGGATTTGCCCATTTCTTTTACGGGCGGGTTTCACCCGAACCCTCGGATTTCTCTGGCAAATGCTCTGCCTCTGGGCGTTACCAGCACTGGGGAAATTGCCGACTTTGAGCTAACTGAGTCGATCTCAGTTGAGAGTTTTCGATCCAAGTTGGCGGCCAAGCTGCCGGAAAATATTCCGATTTACAAGGTTGAGTCGATCGATCTCAAGGCTCCTTCTGCTAGTCAGTTGTTGGAAGCAGCGGAGTACGTAATTACTGTCGCCTCCGCGGGTTCCTTGGCCGTAAATGGCGAATTAGGGCTGGAGAATTCTGCTGCTGTCTCCGTCGCGGATGAGGCCCACTGGGAAGATTGGGTCAAGACGATCGCCCAAACAAAGGCTTTTTGGCGGGTGCACACTACTAAGTCGGGAAAGACGCAGGATGTCAATTTGCGCGATCGGCTGCACAAACTAGAACTTGTAGAGCAGAAATCAGAAAGTAGCACAAGAGCCTCTGGTGGTACATCCGAAGGTAGAGCCGTCTTGCGCTATACCGGGAGTTGTCGCAGCGACGGCAACTTGCTAAAGCCAGAACATATTGTGTTCATGCTCGAACAAGTCAGCCAGCAGGAAATTCAGCTTCTGCAGGTTGAGCGTAGTCAGCTAATCCTGGGTTATGGTTAAGATAGGGAAGCTAAGAGTGGAATATTTCACCTTCGGCTCTCGATCGGGATGTGTCGTTTAACGCTATAATCGCTTGTTATGGAAGCCGCGGCGGCTCGAGCGCTTTAGTCGCTCGCCGCCCTCGTCAACCAGCAACGCGGGCTGGGTGCAAATTGCTTCTGTTCAAGACTTCAAGCCTTTTTGTTGTATACATTCACGGGCTAAATCTAGCGCCAAACCCGCAGGAGCGGGGCAGGAACCAACTTTAGCGATTAATTTCGACCGCTCGACTGGTTGTCGGCCCTCGGCTTACTCAAAAATCTCACGGTTCAAACCGTAGAGCGGGTATTCAACAATAGATTTTTTTGACCCGTCAAAAAACAGAGATAATCCCCCGACAGGAGTCGTGGAGAACCAAAATTTGAGATTTTAGACTAAAGTTCCAGCTCCCAGATTTATCTGTAGAGTAAATCTCAAATCTCAAATCTCAAATCTCAAATCTCAAATCGACTGACCCGTCAAAAAACGGAGATAAGCCCCCGACAGGAGTCATGGAAAACCAAAAATTTGAGATTTTAGACTCTTGTTCAATCTCCCAGATTCATCTGTGGAGTAAATCTCAAATCTCAAATCTCAAATCTCAAATCGACTGACGAGGTTTTAGGGTTGGCAGGGGCGGAGGTTGCAGTCGAATGCCAAACAGGGGCGTGTTGAGTGCGATCGCGCAAGAATTCAACAAAAGTCTAGGCGCTTTCACTCCTACCTACTTTCGCTCAAAACCACCCCTCAACCACCACGCAAGCGGAGTTATCAGTTCGTAGTGTTAAGTTGTGTGTTAAGAAATTGGTACGGTGTCACTGAATTTATTCGCTGAGTTCAAAGGAAGAGTTGTAAGTGTTGAATTTTGAGTATTGATTTCGCAATTCTCAACTCAAAACTCAATATTGCTAACTCGATAAAAGCCTCCTTCTTTCTATCTCTCAGATTTATCTGCTGAGCATAACTCATAACTCTGTACGGGCGGGTTTAACTACTTTATCTGTAACAGTTAACAGTGAACAGTCAACAGTGAACAGTCAACAGTGAACAGTTAACTGTTATCTGTAACAGTGAACAGTCAACAGTTAACAGTTAAATTTCCTTCCACCCTGCACCAACTCACAGCTAATAACTCTTCAAGCTACTACTAATTACAGTCAAAGTCAGAGACACTATGAGTGCGTAAGTATCTCTAACTTGCTGCCAGTTTTGTGAGGAAATTGAATGACAAAGCAGATAGTTATAGCAGAGCAGCATCGCATTGCTGCCGTCTTTTCAGAAGATCAAATCCAAGAACTTGTGGTAGCCACAGGCAGCCACCAAGTCAGCGACATTTACTTGGGAATTGTAGAAAATGTACTTCCCGGGATAGATGCGGCATTCGTCAATATTGGCGACCCCGAACGTAACGGGTTCATGCACGTAACAGACCTCGGCCCGCTGCGCCTTAAACGCTCGGCAGGAGCAATTACAGAACTCCTGACCCCGCAGCAGAAAGTGGTGGTACAGGTGATGAAAGAACCGACGGGCAGCAAAGGCCCCCGGCTGACAGGCAATATTACTCTGCCAGGCCGCTATTTGGTACTGATGCCCTACGGCAGGGGAGTCAATCTGTCACGGCGGATTAAGTCGGAAGCCGAGCGCAACCGCCTCAGAGCCCTGGCTATTTTGGTGAAACCGGCCGGGATGGGGCTGCTGGTACGCACCGAAGCTGAAGGGATGACTGAAGAAGCCATCATGGAAGATTTGGAAGTGCTCCAAAAACAGTGGGAAGCCGTTCAACTCGAAGGCGGTACCTCGCGGGCGCCGGCACTGCTCAACCGCGATGACGATTTTATCCAGCGGGTGCTGCGGGATATGTTCAGCGGTGACGTGAATCGGATTGTGGTGGACTCGCAAAATGGAATTAAGCGGGTGAAGCAGCAGTTGATGAGCTGGAACGGCGGTAAACTTCCTGCGGGAGTTTTGATCGACCACCACCGAGAGCGCGCCTCGATTTTAGAATTTTTCCGCGTTAACGCTGCGATTCGAGAAGCCCTCAGACCGAGGGTGGATTTGCCTTCGGGCGGTTATGTGATTATCGAGCCGACTGAGGCGCTGACGGTGATCGATGTCAACTCTGGCTCCTTTACTCGATCGGCTACGGCTCGGGAAACTGTACTCTGGACAAATTGCGAAGCAGCAACGGAAATTGCTAGACAACTGCGGTTACGCAATATTGCCGGGGTGATTATTGTTGACTTTATTGACATGGAATCCCGCCGCGATCAGTTGCAGGTGCTGGAACATTTCAATAAAGCTCTCAAAGCTGACAAAGCTCGGCCGCAAATCGCTCAACTGTCGGAATTGGGACTGGTAGAACTGACTCGCAAGCGCCAAGGTCAAAATATTTACGAGTTGTTTGGCCACAGTTGTCCTACTTGCAGCGGGTTGGGTCATCTGGTGCAACTCCCCGGGGAAGAAGACTTCGCCGCAGCCGTGCGGGAATCGGGCGATCGCACCGTTGCTACGTCGAACCGCGTTTTGTTGAATTTGCCTGAAGGATTGGAACGCCGCAGCTTGACGCCTGTGGCGGCTGCAACTCCTGCACCAGTGCGCGAAGAACGCCCCCCCGAACCTGCTCGGGCTGCTTGGGAACCTCAGAGCGAAACTGTGGATTTTGAGACCGGCACCAATGCCTCGCCTTTGGACTTGCTCAACCATCCCAGCTATCAGGATTTGGGGAACGGAACCAGACGGCGCCGCCGCCGCCGGATTGGTGAAGAGCCTTTTGCCCTCCCGGTGGAGGAGGAACCGGTGCGCAGCAAGTTGCGCCTGCCAAATACTCCGAGCGCCCCCGTCGCGGATACGCGCTCTGAGTATCTGGCCCCTCCCGGCATCCGGGCCGCTTCCGAGGGCTTCGGGCTGGTGAATATGGCGACTGTTGGCAGGCGCGAGGATTTCGATCGCGTGCGTCCGGCTAAGTCTGAGTTGATGAAGCCGATGGTGGAGCCTCCGGAGGTGATTTCGGTGGAAATGACAGCGGAGGAGCAGGATGTTTATGCTCTGATGGGGGTTTCTCCTTTGGTGCTTACTGATCGCAGCGTCAAAAATCCTAAGAATGCGATCGTTTCGGTGACTCTCCCGGGTGTGGCCCCGAACAAGCCGCCTTTCGAGCAGCTCGAATTTGAATTTGAACCGACGGCGCCTGCTGAGAATGCACAGGAACGGGATTATTATCCAGAAAGGTCGGTAGTTGAGCCTGTATTTTCTGAGGATGATGAGGCCCAAATTTATGGCGAGAGTTCGATCGACCAAACTGATGATTTTGATCGCATGGAGGAACCCAGCGATGTGATGGACGAATCCTATGAGCCGATCGAATCCTATCAGCCGATCGAATCCTATCAGCCGATCGAAGTCAATGAGCCGATCGAACCCAGCGAACCCGAGGAGCCTGCTATCAACCGGCGACGGCGGCGCCGCTCGTCAGCCGTTTTGGATGAGTGATATGAAGTCCGAGGGAAGAAGGAAGAAGTCCGAGGTTCGAGGGAAGAAGGAAGAAGTAGAAATTTTTACTCTATTCCCATCTTTCCATCTTCCCCTTTCCCCCTCTGGCTCGAACCCTCTGGTAATTGCAGGTGTGGATGAAGTCGGACGAGGGGCTTTGTTTGGGCCGGTGGTGGCTGCAGCCTGCATTTTGCCCGACGAAGTTCTCGATGAATTAGCAAGTTGCGGGGTGCGCGACAGCAAGCAGTTGAGTGCCGGAGCCCGGACTCGGTTAGCTGTGAAAATCCGGGCTGTGGCGGTTGACTGTCAAATTGGTGCGGCTTCGGTGCGGGAGATCGATCGCCTCAATATTTTGCAGGCTTCTTTGTTGGCGATGAAGCGGGCGATTCTTAAGCTGAGTGTGACTCCTGATTTGTGTTTGGTTGATGGCAATCAAAGGATTCCCAATTTGTCGATCGAGCAACAGACGATGATCAAGGGTGATGCGCGATCGATTCAGATTGCTGCTGCTAGTATTGTGGCGAAAGTTTGGCGCGATGAATTAATTCTGCGTTTAGCTGTTAAGTATCCTGAATATGACTTGACAAACAACAAAGGATATGGTAATGCTAAACATAAGTTAGCTTTGGAACGTTGCGGGCGATCGGCTTTTCACCGATTATCATTTAGCCCTTGTCGAAAATCTTAAAATAGCGGTGGAAAACTTAGCTAATTCCAGCGCGAGTATATAAAATTTGAAAAACCAAGAATTTCAGATTAATAGTCCTGGGTGTATAAATTCTCTTCTGTAGGGTGCGCAATGCGCACCTTACCGCTTCAGCCTCCAGTAGCATCTATAGAATCTTTATTTAACCTCTTGGGCATGACTAATAATTTGCTAACAATTCCCGGCTATCGCATCATTGAGCAAATCTACAATGGCTCTAGAACACAGGTTTATCGAGGACTTTCTGAGTCAAACCAAAAAGTAATTATCAAACTGCTATTGAGCGAGTATCCCACTTTTAGCGAACTCGTGGAGTTGCGGAATCAGTACACCATTACCAAAAATCTTGACCTTCGGGGAATTGTCAAACCCATTGCACTCTTAAACTACCGCAATGCTTTTGCTCTGGTAATGGAGGATGTTGGCGGTGTTTCCCTTGCTGAGTATACTGCTAAGGCTGAAGCGAAGAATTTGGGCGATCGCCTATCAAGTAATTCTGAGGTTTCCTCCCCCCATACTTCGCCCCTATCGATCGATGAATTTATGCCCATCGCGATTCAGATTGTCCAAACCATAGAAGGACTATATCACAACCGAATAATTCATAAAGATATCAAGCCCCAGAATATTATCATTCACCCTCAAACTAAAGAAGTTAAATTAATTGACTTCAGCATTTCCTCTCTTTTACCCAGAGAAAACCAAGAAATCCAAAATCCAAACGTCTTAGAAGGAACCCTAGCTTATATGTCCCCAGAACAGACGGGACGAATGAATCGGGGTATCGACTACCGCACAGACTTTTACTCGCTGGGAGTCACGTTTTACGAACTACTGACAGGGCAATTACCTTTTAACTCTACCGATCCAATGGAGTTAGTTCACTGTCATATTGCCAAGATTCCAACTCCCCCAATATATCTGGTTCCAGCTATTGGGGTAATGGTGAATAACATCGTTATGAAATTGATGGAGAAAACTCCCGAGTCACGCTATCAAAGTGCTGTTGGACTGCGATACGACTTAGAAAACTGTTGGCAGCAATGGCAAGAAAATGGCAATATTAGCCAGTTTGCCTTGGGGAATAGGGATATTTGCGATCGCTTCGTCATTCCCGAAAAAATCTACGGTAGAGAAACTGAAGTTAAGACCCTATTAGAAGCCTTCGATCGCATCAGTCACCCCACCCTTAACAACGGGGAGCAAGGGAGAGTCGAAATCATGCTAGTAGCTGGCTTTTCCGGTATTGGTAAAACCGTTGTAGTGAATGAAGTTCACAAACCCATTGTCCGCCAACGGGGTTACTTTATCAAAGGAAAATTTGACCAATTCAAGCGTGATATTCCCTTTTCTGCATGGGTACAAGCATTCCAGAATTTGATGCGGCAAATACTCACCGAAAGTGCGGCCCAGGTGCAGAAATGGCAAATCAAAATATTGGAGGCATTGGGTGAAAACGGTCAGGTCATTATTGATGTCATTCCAGAATTAGAACACCTAATTGGCAAGCAGAAAAAAGTACCCCAACTAGAGGGAACAGCCGCTAAAAATCGCTTCAATTTATTATTTCAAAACTTCATCCGAGTGTTCGCAACAAAAGAGCATCCTTTAGTAATTTTTTTGGATGATTTGCAGTGGGCAGACTCGGCTTCATTGAAGCTAATGCAATTGTTGATGAGCGAGACGAATACCCGCTATGTGTTGTTAATGGGAGCGTATCGGGATAATGAAGTTTTTCCAGCACACCCACTGATCCTGACCTTGGATGAGATTCGCAAAGACTCGGCAACAGTCAACCAAATTACTTTAGCACCCCTAGACAAAGCTTCCCTTAATTGCCTGATTGCCGATACTCTTTCCTGTCCACCAGAAAGGGCGATTCCTCTGACAGAACTAATTTTTACCAAAACCAAAGGGAATCCTTTTTTTGCTACTCAATTTCTCAAATTTCTTCATAAAGATGGGTTAATTACGTTTTATCTTACCCCCCCACCCCCCCCTTGGCAAAGGGGAGCAAGGGTGGGGTGGCAATGCGATATTTCCCAAGTTAGGACGCTAGCTTTTACCGATGATGTGGTCGAATTTATGGCGATTCAGTTGCAAAAGTTGCCCGTCAACACCCAGAATCTTCTGAAACTTGCAGCTTGTATTGGCAACCAATTTGACTTAGAAACCCTGGCTATTGTTCATGAAAAATCTCAGAGTGAGACAGCCGCTGATTTGTGGAAAGCGTTGCAAGAAGGGTTAGTTATTCCGATTACTGAAGTTTACAAGTTTTTTCAGGACTCGGAATCATTTGAAGTTGCACAAGCGTCGGAGTTATCGGTTCCCTACAAGTTTTTACATGACCGAGTGCAGCAAGCAGCATATTTTCTAATTCCCGAATCCCAGAAACAGTCAACTCATCTCGAAATTGGGCAACTGCTGTTGAGGAATACTCCTGAAGCAGAAATACAAGAGAAAATTTTTGATATTGTCAACCAGTTGAATATGGGGGTGGAGTTAATTGACTATCAGACTCAGCGAGATCGACTAGCTCAATTAAATTTAATTGCCGGACGTAAAGCTAAAGCTTCAACTGCTTATGCTGCGGCAAATATCTATCTGCAAACAGGGATTGAACTCTTGAGAGCAAACTGCTGGCAGAGTCAGTATGAATTGACCCTGAATCTCTATATTGCTGCCGCTGAAGCTGCCTATTTGAATGGCGACTTTGAGGGAATGGAAGAGATAGCCGCACTGGTGTTGCAAGAAGCTCAGACGATTTTAGATAAAGTTAAAATTTATATAATTCAAATTGCCACCCAGACAGCCCAGAGCAAAATGTTGGAGGCGATCGCCGTGGGCAGAAACGCACTCTTGCAATTGGGGGTTGAACTCCCCACCACACCTGACGAAGCCTTGATAGGAACAGCACTACAAACTCTTGCGGGCCAACTAAGCGGCAAACGAATTGAAGAACTGGTTAACCTGCCAGTGATGACCGATCTTCAGACTCAGGAAATGATGCAACTATTAGGAATGTTACCTGGACCGATTTTCATGGGAAACTCCGGTTTACTACCATTCCTTAGCTCCACTATGGTGAGTTTATCGCTCCAATTTGGGAATGCACCTGCATCGACGGTGGGGTATGCAATTCACGGTATGGTGCTGTGTGGCTTTTTGGGAGAGGTGGAAACCGGCTATGACTTCATACAATTGGCACTCTCCTTACTGGATCGGCTCAATGTACCCGAATTCAAGTCTATAATTCTGCTTCTGTTTGGTGGCTGGATTCAACATCGCCAAGAATCTCTCTTGGCAGCGATACCGACGCTGAAAAATGGGTATATGGCTGGCATGGAAACTGGCGACTTTCTCTACGCTGGCTACAACATAGTTAATTACTTTTTTGCCAAATTTTTTGCTGGGGTAGAACTAGACACTTGGGAAACCGAAATAGTAAGTTACAGCGCAGCCTTGGCTCAGGCGAAGCAATATTCTCATGCTTATTTGGATATGACGCACCAGACGGTGAAGAACTTGAGGGAAGCCCGTATTCTGTCGGATTGCTTAATCGGCCAGAGCTACGATGAAACGGTGATGATTCCTAAGCACCATCAGAACAATGACCTGACGGGGATCGCCCTTGTTTACATCTACAAACTGCTACTTGCTTACTCATGGGGTAATTACACGGCTGCTCTAGACTACATGGCCGCAGCCAAACAGTATTTGATAGCAGCATCGGGATTGGTTTTTATCCCCATTTTCCATTTCTATGCAGCCCTCACCCACCTGGCACTTTTTCCCACACAGCCAGAAACCGAGCAAGCTTCCATTCTAGCCCTCGTGAAAACCCATCAAAGCACGCTGCATCAGTGGGCGCAAAATGCTCCCATGAATTATTTGCATAAATGGTATTTAGTAGAGGCTGAACGACATCGAGTGTTAGGTCAAAATATGGAGGCGATGGATTATTACGATCGCGCCATTAAACTCGCTAAAGAAAATCAGTACATTAACGAAGAAGCACTTAGCAACGAGCTGGCAGCCAAATTCTATTTAGCCTGGGGAAAAGAAAAAATTGCCCAAGTCTACCTAACTGATGCTTACTACGCCTATGCACGCTGGGGAGCCCAGGCAAAAGTTGAGGATTTAGAAAAGCGCTATCTCCAATTACTTGCGCCTATTTTTCACCCTAAAACGAGCTTAAACAGAGGTCATACACTTGCCAAAATGATGACGGGAACTGTTACCAGTACCAGTTCAGGTGTTTCAAAAATTCTGGACTTGGCAACAGTAATCAAAGCATCTCAATCACTTTCAGGAGAAATCAACCTCGATAAGTTGCTCTCCACTTTGATGCAAGTGATGATTGAGAATGCGGGAGCCGAAAAAGGCTCTATGATTTTGATAAAAAGAGATTCTTTCTTCGTCGCGGCTCAATGTGTGAGCGGTAAATCGTGCCACCTGCACTCAACTCTCGTTGTTGACTCTAACGAAATTCCGCTCGCGATTATTAACTATGTCTCACGCACCCAAGAAACTTTAGTAATTAATGATGCGACGACTGAGGCTACCTTTGCTGCTGACTCTTATATCATCCAGCATCAACCAAAGTCGGTTTTATGTCTACCGATTCAACATCAAGGAAAGGTAATCGCCATTCTTTACTTAGAAAATACTCTCGTTACAAATGCCTTTACTCCCGATCGGTTGGCAGTCTTAAATATCTTAGCCTCCCAAGCTGCCATCTCGATAGAAAATGCCCAACTCTATGCCAACTTAGAGGCAAAAGTAGAAGAACGCACCCTGGAATTCCAGCAGTCAGAAGCTCGCTTCCGACAACTTTACGAGCAATCAGCCGATGCTATTCTGCTGTTAGATGGAGGCCTGTTTATCGACTGCAACCCCGCAACGGTCAAAATGATGCGCTGCACTGACAAAAAACAGCTTCTTTCCTTGCATCCGGCTCAACTTTCTCCGGAGATTCAACCGGATGGTAGAGACTCTTTTGAGAAAGCCAAGGAAATGACAGCCATAGCCTTCGAGCGAGGCAGTCATCGGTTTGAATGGATGCACCGTCGCATTGATGGAGAAGAGTTTTGGGTCGAAGTATTGCTGACTGTAATTCCTGTAGATGGTAAGGAAATTCTGCATACGGTTTGGCGAGAAATCGGCGATCGCAAACAAGCTGAATCAGCTTTGCACTCCAAAAATCAGGAACTAAGCGATACTCTCCAACAACTCAAAGCCACCCAAGAAGGATTAATTCAATCAGAAAAAATGGCAGCTTTAGGACAACTGGTTGCCGGAGTTGCTCACGAAGTTAACACTCCCCTAGGTGCGATTCGTTCCTCAGCCGGAAATGTTGCCAAATTCTTGAATCAAACCCTAGAAGATTTGCCCGCACTTTTTCAATCTCTATCCCCAGAAGAAGGGCAGAATTTCTTAGCATTACTTCAGCGTTCCATCCAACAAGAAGCAAGCTTATCAACAAAAGAAGAACGCAAATTGAAGAGAGCTTTGAGAAGCCAACTGGGAGAACTAGAGATTGATAATGCCGATACCATAGCCGATCGCCTAGTAATCATGGGCGTTTATAATGAAATAGATGCCTTTGTCCCTTTGTTGCAAAGATCCGATAGTGTACACATCCTAGAAATCGCCTACAAACTTTCCGAATTAAAAAGAGGCATTGCTACTATCAACACAGCTACAGACAGAGCATCAAAAGTAGTTTTTGCCTTAAAAACTTATGCCCGCTACGAACAATCGGGCGAAAAAACAGCAGCCAATATTACAGAAGGTATTGAAACAATCTTAACCCTGTATCAAAATCTCCTCAAACAGGGAGTTGAGGTCATCAAAAACTATGCCGAAATCCCGCCGATACTGTGCTATCCCGACGAACTCAATCAAGTTTGGACGAATTTAATTCACAATGCTTTGCAAGCAATGGATTATCGAGGCACGCTAACAATTGAGTTAACGGCTCAAGATTACCAGGCTAAAATTAGCATTACCGACAGCGGCCGCGGGATACCTGAAGAGATAAAATCGAAAATATTTGACCCGTTTTTTACTACTAAGCCAGCAGGAGAAGGCAGCGGATTAGGACTAGATATTGTCAAGAAGATTGTTGACAAACATCAGGGAAAAATTGAAGTGGAATCAATTGCGGGCAAAACTACATTTAATGTTTTCCTGCCAATGAGCGCTGTATAAGCAGGCCAAGGATCTCCGAAACGATATAAAGTAGTAAGGAGCGCGAATTAAATAACTTACAATTTTAATTGTTATTGTGG
>NZ_JANMZH010000613.1:0-1390 GCF_031383065.1 Microcoleus sp. OTE_8_concoct_300
CAGGGGGAACGCATCTTATTGAACACTGTTCATCAGTGGTGAGTATATTTTGAGATAAATTCACCATTCAAAGAAGCTACAGACACGCTTTGTAATGAGTTTTGTTAGAAAATAGGAACTGATTAATGGTGGTTTTTACGCTTGTGCTAATTTTGAGACAATAAAAGTATTACAACCACTGTTTACAAGTTGTATGATAATTAATAATGAGTTATTCATGAGAATTTAGTTAACTGTAACAGCGAGGATCTTAGTCAAATAGTCATCATCCCACCAGGCTCGAAGTCGCTTATTTTTTGTTCCGGTTTTTGAGGTTTTTTCTTGATTCAACAGATTGAGCGAGATGTGTCTAAGAATAGCAAAGTTTTGCGGAGCATTATCTTTTCTAATCCGACAATCATCTTCACGAAAACCCACATCTAATACCCAATGTAAAGAATTTTCAATTCCCCAATGGCTGCGGACTGATTCACCAAGCTTTTGAGCATCATTTGGTAAACTACTAATGTAATAACGAGTTTCAATAGTTGTTTTTCCCTTCACTATTCTCACGGACTCTATCAAACCTATACTGTGAAGTTTCTCCCATTGATTGTCGGGGTCAATCAGCTCTTTGATGTCACTTAACATGGTTGTGATGTCGGATTTCTGAGCGACCGTGATTACTCTCTTTATTTGTCGAATAAGCTGTATGTGTAAATCCCGAAAATCCTTGTCTAATTGCTTGTTTAAACAACTCTTCTACTCTGGCAAACAGGGATGGTTGGTTCTTTTTTAAGGTGATTACATAATCTCCTTCTTGTTCGACAATTGACTTCACAATTGACCTCTGACAGCCCAGAGCATCAATGGTGACAATGCTTCCATTTAATTCTAATACTTTGAGTAAAGCCGGAATAGCTGTGATTTCATTAGATTTTTTATCAACCTTAACTTGTCCTAAAACTAATCTTTGGCTGGTCGCCCAAGCACTAACCATATGAATTGCTTTTTTATTTCCTCCCCGATCGTAAGAATGGCGAAGAGTTTTGCCATCAATTGCGATTACTTCTCCTGGATTGAAGCAACTAATAGATTGAATCCAACTCAAAAAACATTTCTGAAATTGCTCCGGTTTGAGGCGAGAAAATACTCGTGCAATTGTGTCATGTGAAGGTATGCCATTCGGCAATTCTAAAATTTTCTTTAACCATTCGTATTTAGCTCGCCCGTAACTTTCGATATCCACCCATGTATCAGCACCGCAAATCACGGCACAAAGTGAGAGGGTGATAATGTCAATCAATTGATGATGTTTCGTCCGCTCAATTCTTGGATCTTCTAATTCAAAAAAATGGTCAGCAATGGTGATTTTAGGTTTGAGTCTCATAAGAGTAAACTCTAATTAAAT
>NZ_JANMZH010000715.1:0-4208 GCF_031383065.1 Microcoleus sp. OTE_8_concoct_300
GGTTCCGACTGCGCCGGAGATTTTGCCGACTGCAATGGACGATCGCAAATTCACTAATCGGGCGCGGTTGCGAAACACTTCTGCCAGCCATCCTGCTAGTTTAAAGCCAAAGGTGATGGGTTCGGCGTGAATTCCGTGCGATCGGCCAACCATCACGGTATTGCGATGTTGTTGAGCCTGATAGCGAATAGCTTGACTCAATTCTTCGACACGTTCTAACAAAATATTGACGCTAGCGACTAATTGCAGCGCCAAAGCGGTATCGAGCACGTCGGAACTGGTTAAGCCGAGGTGAATGTAGCGGCCGGCATCGCCTACATATTCGTTGACATTTGTCAAGAATGCGATCATGTCGTGGCGGACTTCGGCTTCTATTTCGAGGACTCGTTTGGGGTCAAAATTAGCCTTTGCTTTGATTTCTTCGACTGCGGCGGCGGGGATGTAGCCGAGTTCGGCTTGAGCTTCGCAGACAGCGATTTCTACTTGCAGCCAGCTTTTCAGTTTGGCGGTTTCAGTCCAGATGTTGCCCATTTCGGGCAAAGTGTAGCGCTCTATCACGGTGGGAGTTGGGGAATGCGATCGTCCTATTGTACCTCTGCGAGGGGATGCAAGGGCCATAGGATTTAGCATGGGGCCCAGAAACCGGGTTTTTACCGAATCTGCGGGCTACAACGGGTCTTTTCGTAAAAACCCGGTTTCTTTGGTTGGAGTGCAGAAACTAGGTTTTTATATTTTTGTAGTTTGGGCGATCGGCTACAATATCCTAAACCTCGTTAGCTGGCATCACTCATGCCTAAAAAATCACTCCGTTGTTAAACCAGCTAAAAATGCCAAACTCTGCCTATTTTTGTTGCCACTCCTCTAGCGCACCAATGATAAAGCTAGCTGTTAATTACGATGAAAAACTGCTGGAAAAAGCTCCAGCAGTTGCCGTGATTAGGTAGTGAGGATTAGGAATCTTTGCAAGCTTTCACCAACAACCGAATCTCTCGAACGAACATAGTCAATCCAGCCATTGTAACTAAAGCAATGCCACTTGAGGCCATGTGCGACTCTAAGTTTATGCCTACGGGAAAACTCAGACTGGGTTGCGGTTGCTGTACGATCTGGGTGATGCCGTCGTATTTACCGTGTTCCATTTGTTTGTTTGCTCCTAACTAAGTTTGATGGTAATCAAGCTGCCAAGCTTAACAACCATTGTAAGTGGCAAACAAATACAAAATATGCTCAATTAGCTCAATTAACCTGGTCTTTTTAGAGTTGTACTCCAACCAGATTTAATGAGCTATTTGAGCTAATGCTTGTTTATTTTAACTACGTAATACCAAATTTACATGAAGCTGCATAGGAATAGCAGAGGAACAAAATCCTCTTGGGGCGTTGTTTTCAGCTTGCTTGCATATATTGTATGCAGTTCCACGATAAATTGGTATAACCTCGTTCATCACGCTGGTATGACCAGAGCTGCGACATTTCGATAGAACTACTATATTCCAATAAGCAGCGCAATAACTTTTGCTGGAATCGAACGATGATTTATCAGGGAAAGGAGAGGCAGGCATGGTTAGAGCGTGTTTGTTCGTTTGGTTCTGCGCTTTAGATACTCAAGTTTGGCAGCTTGATAAGTATTAGAGCTAAAACACCAAATAGAGAAAACTGACCTCTCCAAAGATTTATGCAGGTATAGAGAACCAGGGAAAGCTGGATCGTAATAACCTTATTTAAACTTTGCACTGTCTTTACAATTCACATAATCTCAGATAACACCCATATCGTGCAAGTTCCGATATCTCACTATTCCAGATAACACCCATATCGTGCAAGTTCAGATATCTCACTTTATATCTCACTTTAGTATCAGAAATCTTAACTTAAATGAGCGGCTCAGTTTCGAAGAATCAGCCTATCACCCTTGTCATACAAACAATCAAGTTGTTATACTTTTGGTCAAGCATGGCAGCTTGAAAGTAAACAATTAGCTAAAGAACCTGGAAATAATGACTGCAAAGACACAAAAAAAACGGCAGCGTAATAGTGTAAACCTTTCGGAAGAAGGTAAAAATGCTGTACGGGAAGCTCTGTATTTTAAGGGTTTGTCGCAACAGAGATGGGCAGATCATTCATATATATCTATATCGACTATAAAACGGTTTCTAAGTGGACAAAGAATCGATAGATACTCTTTTGAAGCAGCGTGTATATCTCTGGGACTCACCCCAGATGAGGTCATTGCCCATCTCAACTACCAACGAGACAGCACTACTCCTCCAATTCCAGTCCTAGTTTCTCCGCCCCTAGTTCCTGTACCCCCAGAGCCATCACTCACACACCATTCAGGTACACCACCCCAAAATTTTATGATTACAGGTACTTTCAGCCCTAACAAATTAGCAGAGATAGAGGTCGCTCTCACTCACTTAGAAAAACTTTTGCGCGACAGCGCCACCTTTACTCTCGTGCCAGAACACAATTATCTCGCCTTAACAGGAACGTTTAGCGAAGATAAAAAGCCACACGTTGAGGTCGCGCTCATGCACCTCAAAAAGCTTTTGCTAGAACACTTCATCACCCCTGAGTGGATGGAGTAATCAAGGATCACAGTCATTTGATTCTAGTTCGCGTTGGATGCGTTCGTAACGCCCTAATTTTGCTTTCTTCTGCTTTTTGGCAGGAATTGGTGCTGAGTCATTTGAGAATAAAGACAGTTGTATTGCTTCCATTTTATATTTTTTTACTGCGTTCTATCTGATGTTGCCGACTTGGGGCAGGGTGTAGGGCTCGATCGCGCTTGGAGTCGGAGAGTGCGATCGTCCTATTGTACATCTGTGAGGCATCCGTCTTGAGTCGGCATGGGGAATTTCGGGCGATCGAACTTTCCGATTTCTGGATTTGAATATTTCGTTTGTTTCGGATATTGCGTTTAAGGCGCGAAAAGTGTTATCGTGAAAACAACTGAGTATGCGCCGGAGACTTACACGCGGGTAGCCAGAAACCGGGTTTTTTCGCGAATCTGCTGGTAGCAACGAAATATTTTCGTGAAAAACCCGGTTTCTTTGCTCGAAGTGAGTCCACAACTACATAAATCAGACAAAAACACATTAAAAGAGAGACTTGCTATGTTGAAGCAAAAAGCATCGCCAGAGTCTGTTTTACCTCCAGAAAAAGAACAAGAATCCATAGCACAATTAGCACAGATACTTAGCCGAGAATCTGCACAACCAAAATTAGTCACAAGTAACGGAGAAGAGATTCTAATTCCCGAATCAGTCTGCAATATCCTGCGTCAAGCTGTACAAGCAATGGCATCAGATCGGGCTGTTTCGATAGTTCGTTACAATCGCGAACTGACGACGCAGCAAGCTGCTAATATCCTGAATGTATCGCGACCTTTCCTTGTCAAGTTGCTAGATGAAGGAGCAATTCCTTATATCAAAGTAGGTTCCCATCGGCGGATTCGATTTAAAGATTTAATCATTTATAAAGAACATCGCGACAGAAAGCGCCGTAAACTATTAGACCAGCTAATCGAGATGACTGAGGAAGCTGGTTTATACGAAGAATAGGATGAATTCACTTTTTAAAGCGATGAAAAAGCGTAAAATATTAGAAAAGGTGCTATCTGGGTCAAAAAACATCAAATTTAATGAAATGGTGACACTGATTGAAGCCTTTGGCTTTAGTCTGGCGAGAGTCAGCGGCAGTCATCACATATTCAATCATCCTGAAGTGCCAGAAATCGTTAACATTCAAAATAAAAAAGGTGAGGTGACACCCTATCAAGTCCGTCAATTCTTAGCGATAATCGAGGAATACGCTCTTACAATAGAGGATGATGAACCATGAAAGACTATCACATCAATATTTTTTACAGCAACGAAGATGAAGGCTACATTGCCGATATTCCTGATTTAAAATACTGTTCCGCTTTTGGCGAAACCCCAGAATCAGCTTTGCAGGAAGTACAGATTGCTAAAACAGCATGGCTGGAAGCTGCAAAAGCTGCGGGAAAACCCATTCCCGAACCAAAATATCGACCTGCAATATATCAACTTACGACTTGAAAAACGATCGCACATCCGCCTTACTGCATCCGATCGATCGTCCGATACTGCACCGCCTCCCCCACATGATTCGTTTTCAAGCTTTCATCCCCCGACAAATCAGCAATAGTTCTAGCAACCTTCAAAATTCGATCGCTAGCCCTCGCC
>NZ_JANMZH010000814.1:0-1174 GCF_031383065.1 Microcoleus sp. OTE_8_concoct_300
GAAACGGTATTGACTTTTCTCCTGAATTGTGATTAATCATTAGTTGTTTGTTAAGTATTATATCTTGACATCCCACACACAATCTCGAAAACGAGCTATTCTTGACACTCCCGGGCCTAAAGATGTGGGGATTCTTGCTTCCCAGGGATTCCCATGAATTTATATCAATTCCGGTTGCATTGGAATGATTAAACCGCAGAGTACGCTCCAGAACGCAGAGAAAGAGAACAGAGAGATGAATACAGGACGATGAAGGGCGGATTTGATATTACTTGCAGTGCGGTGCATCTTGACCCTATGCCCTACGGCTGCCAGCCCTCGCTTGAGAACTACTTGTGCGCCTGCGCCATCTCTGTCGGTTGTATAGCCTTTTGAGCGAAAGATGAGGTACTATCCGGCATAGGCCTCCGTGGCCTCCGTGGCCTCCGTGGCCTCCGTGGGCATAGGGCATAGGACTTGCCCCCATACCTCACCACGCGATCGAACTGCTATATGTAGTCAAAAGCCAGCCTCACTCCGTGAAACGCTCCTTTGCTGCCATCTGTTATGAAAGCAATCGCCAGATTTATGATAGCTTTACAGTCTATAGCCATCCTAAATCATTTGTAAATTTCTTACTCCCGGACCGCGAGTTCGGGGAGGGTTGGGGTGGGGTGAAAAATTTACGACTCCTGCAAGAATTGCTATATGACATACCAAAGTTTATTTGCCCCTACCTACTGACCATACACAACGTGTTAAATTTAATTTAAATCACGCTAGTTAATGTTTAGTTACATAAAGATTATTTTTCCCGTCTACCTACTTAAGCGCGCGGCTCAGGGCTCCGGCTGTGGAGTCAATTGTTTAATCTTTAATCTTTAATCTTTAATCGACTCACCAAAGTTCAAGCTTCCAAATGGCGGCGGTGAGTAAAATCTAAAATCTAAAATCTAAAATCTAAAATTGACTGACATTCCTTGCTTCAATCTATCAAAAGAGGGAATTTTTTTCACAGCTCGTCGCAGGATAACCTCTATCTAGAGAATGGTTCAGCCGATCGCTCCGATCGAGTAGAAATAGAATGTCATATCTCATTGTGTATTGTATGAAACTCAATTCTTTTACGCAACTGCTTTCGACTGTCGGGCGCTGGATGGCTGCAACTGTGCTTTGCGTGTCAGCGATGACCTTC
>NZ_JANMZH010000726.1:0-1163 GCF_031383065.1 Microcoleus sp. OTE_8_concoct_300
GCCAAGTCAGTCAGACAGCCTAAAGTAGAAATGCCTTTGCCAAATACAATGTCAAATTCGGCAATGCGGAAAGGCGGAGCAACTTTATTTTTAGCAACTTTAACTTTCGTGCGGTTGCCGTATTCTTCGGTACCTTTTTTCAAGCTTTGAATGCGGCGAATGTCGAGTCGCACGCTGGCGTAGAATTTCAGTGCGTTGCCGCCGGTTGTTGTTTCGGGGTTGCCGTAAGTTATGCCGATTTTCTGCCGCAATTGGTTGAGGAAAATGACGGTACAGCCGGATTTGCCGATATTGCCGGTGATTTTCCGTAAAGCTTGGCTCATCAAGCGCGCTTGCAAACCCATGTGGGAGTCGCCCATGTCGCCTTCGATTTCGGCGCGGGGGACGAGGGCGGCTACGGAGTCAATTACTACGATATCGACGGCGACGGAACGCACGAGTTGATCGACAATTTCTAGGGCCATTTCGCCGGTATCCGGCTGGGAAACTAAGAGATTTTCAATATCGACGCCTAAAGCTGAGGCGTAGGTGGGATCTAGGGCGTGTTCGGCATCGACGAAGGCTGCGATTCCGCCGGATTTTTGGACTTCGGCGATCGCGTGGAGGGCTAGAGTGGTTTTACCGGAACTTTCGGGCCCGTAAATTTCAATGACTCGGCCTTTTGGCAAACCGCCGCCCAAAGCAATGTCCAGTGTCAAGGCTCCGGTAGGAATGGTTTCTACCCTCATGCGAGTGGAGTCTCCCAATCGGACGATCGCTCCTTTGCCAAAGCTGCGCTCGATTTGGGACAGTACGGAAGTTAGGGCTTTTTGCTTTTCTGAGTTTTCAGGTGTAGTTTTTATAGACGCTTCTTTTTTTGCCATTTGCGGTACGCGGGTAGACCCCTTGCGGAGCTTGTTGATTAACTGTACAACACGTATGTTAGCAGTTATTTTTGGGGTCTGGAGGTTCTGGGAGGATCTGGTTGAAGATTCTTGATGTTGGGGAGGCCCCGGCCACTCGCCAGCTTTCACAAGGCTCGGATCTATAAGGCATGGGGCATGGGGCATGGGGCATGGGGCATGGGGCATGGGGCATGGGGCATGGGGCATGGGGCATGGGGCATGGGGCATGGGGCATGGGGCATGGGGCATGGGGCATGGGGCATGGGGCATGGGGCATGG
>NZ_JANMZH010000731.1:0-5484 GCF_031383065.1 Microcoleus sp. OTE_8_concoct_300
GGGAGGATTTTCTGTTGCCGATCGTCTAAATTAAAAAAAATATTCCTACCTGCAGGCTTTGAAAAAGTGTTAACGGCTCTCCTGATTATTTTCATAGGTTTAGCTCCGTCGCTGCTGTCTTTGTGGGTGATGCGCTCTGCCCAGAGCCAAGCCCGCGATAGAATTGCACTGGCTAGGCTTGCGGTAGCAAATAGACCCATGCGAACTCAACTACCAACTGCCGATCGCACCTATATAGAAGGCCTCGGTTATCCGATCGGCGATATCACTTGCGAGTATAACGCCCGCTCTAATTACATTCGCTGCGCTGTCAATCCTTCTGGGCCCTGTCAAGATTGTCGCTACTACCAAGCCAGAACTCTTGACGCTCGCGGTGAAAAGATATAGCGGTTCTCAGAAAAGTGAGGTATGCCCAATGCCCAATGCCCAATGCCCAATGCCCAATGCCCTATGCCCATGAGTACCTCATCTTTCTGAGAAAGGCTATATAGCTTTTATTGGTGCTTGTATGTACGCATATTTGCGGATGTAGAAATCAATGAGTTAATATGTACTTACGTGTAAGGATTATTTTTGGAGCTTGTTTTGGACGACCCGCGCCAAAACTCAGCAATTAAAACCTAATCCACCAGTATTGCTGAGTTACAGTTGCCATAACTCGCGTATTGGGATCAGTGTTTTTCTAGTTGAGGAGTTGCGCTCAGAAACCAGGTTTAGACGATAAATTTTGTTTGGGCGACGAGAAATCTCGGAATAAATAGGGTTTCTAGTCTCCTGGGCGTAACTCCTGCAGTTAAGAAAATTAGCGGACAAAAATCGCAAGTAGCTGATGGGCAAATCTGCAAGCTAGTTTCTCCAAAACATCCTGAAAAATTCTGCACGGACAATAGTCCCGAGCATTTACCTGAAACAGAAACCCGCTCGAAGACTCGCTTGTTGACAGTTTGAGAAGTTGCTTGTCGGCGACACTAATCTGTTTTTGCGATCGCAGCGAAACAGTCTCAAACCTACATTGCTATCTCCAGACTGCAAGTCAGGAATTTTTAAGACGCCTCGTCGATACAGGGTATGCCGATTTCAATTGCATCTCATCTGTTGCACCATTCTCGCTTAACATACTTTCCGGCTTCACAAATAGTTCATTTTCTTGTGGGGAGTAGGGGTTGGGCAGGAGAGCCCGCCCATAGAAGGGTTATTGACAATGGTGCAAGATCTCAATTGAATGACACTTCGGGCACGGCCGGCATAATTATGTCACGGCTATAACTCCCTAATTAATGTCTGGTGGCTATTGTGAACAGGGCTTGCACACCAAAACCAAAGAAACCGAGTATTTTACCGGGATCGAGGGCTGCAACGAAGCCTTTTCGTCCCTCAAATCCGGTTTAGGCCTCCAGAAATAGTGGAAATTCTCTGCAAATAAAGTGCATTAGACGATCTACAGAAAACCTCATCAACTAAATTCTTGAGAAGTCCTGTTATTGTCTACTGCGGGATGTAAGAGATATGTGTGTAACAGATACGCTCGCTAACAGAAAAGAAAGCCGAAGGCAAAATATCACCCCATAGATAGATTATGGGGATTTAACCTCTAAATCCTCAGCGCTTCTGTCGGCGATATTTGCCATGCTATCAAATATCAAGATAGCACTGCTTTGTGCTGAGTTAAATTCGCTTCGGACTCTTGCTCGAAGTCAAGCAGCAGAGCCTCTTACTCTGCAATTACACCTTTTCAATAGCTGATAATTATCATATTGAAGTGGATACATCATATACAATCCGTGAGACAAATTGACTATGCAAAGCATCTGCAACAAACCAATTCTTCTAACCAAAAAAATATGTGACTCCACCGCCAGGATTGCTGGAAAAAGCTCCCGAACAACAGCAACTTATTATCTAAAAAAACCAATAAAACAAGTAAAAACAGAGGAGTGTTTCCTGCCCCAGAAACTCGGTGGCGGTGCGGGAATTGGGCATCTCCACAGAGAATTTTTGCGAGTAACCGAGTCAGGGGGCGCCCCGAGTGTAAAAAATGTACTGTTCGTCGATGCCAGAGTAGACAACTACGACAGCTTGGCAAGAGGAGCAACAGCCGATACAGAGGTATTTGTACTGGACTCGACGCGGGATGGAGTCGAGCAAATTACTAGAATTCTCGCTAATTGCAGCGATTTAGACAGCCTTCAGATAGTTTCTCACGGTCGAGAAGCCCGAGTGCAACTCGGATCGATCGAACTGTGGCGCGACAACTTAGAAACCTACAGCCATTTGTTGCAGCAGTGGGGAAAAGCTCTCAGGGAGAGAGGAGATATCTTGTTATTCGGGTGCAGCGTCGCAGCGGGGGAAAGTGGCGCGGCCTTCGTGCGGCGGCTGAGCTTTATTGCAGGTGCAGATATTGCAGCTTCCGACAACTTGACGGGGAGTGCCGCACTCGGCGGTGACTGGGAATTAAAATTTGCGACAGGGGAAATAAAGGCGAGTATCGCCATTGAAAAAGAAGTGCTCGAAGCCTACACTCACGCCCTTGGCACTAACGAAACTTTCAAGAACTCCACAGCTAGGGGGCCTGGGATTTACGGGGGAAACGACGGGGCGCTGTTGAATCCGAGCAACGGGGTTCCAGCAGCAAATCAAGGTATCTCCGGCATTACCGGAGGCACAGTATCCGGCATAGTTCAGGCTTTGGGCGGTTCGAGTCCCGGCGATGGCGCTGTGCGATCGACGAAAGCAGCAGATGACCCGGAAGCCTTTGTCATATACAACAACCCCATTACTTCAACCGACGGTTTCAGAGTCCGGTTTGATTTTTATTCAAACGGTTCAAGCGAGCAATATAATGCTCAGGACCCCTCTATTCGCCCTGGGCCAGGGGACGGCCTGGGTTTCTTGTTGATTGACGGCACTGCCAGCCCAGAAAGGACTGAGGGTTATGGCGATTCTCTTGCCTACGCTCCACCAACGGCTATACCCGGTATTGAGGAAGGTGATTTAGGCATGGATCTTGACGAGTTTGGCAATTTTTCAACATCCACAGAAGGGCCCTGTGGCCAGGAGCCGCCTCGGATTCCCGCCTCCTCTATTGGTTCTTTCAGACCTGATTCCGTAATAGCCCCAGCCACCCGTAGCGGCATCAGCAACACGGCCCGGAGCAACTCGGCGACTTTCGATCGCCTCGCCACTAACAACAACGGCTCGCCAACCAACAAAGAGGGCACTCCCACTAACTCTACGGTTACCACAAGTATTGCGCCCAAGGCCGACCTCGCAACCACCAACATCGGCTCTACGAGTGCTACCCCCGGTAGCTCGCTCAGCTACACGATCGCCACAGCCAATTTAGGCCCGAGCCCTGCTGCAGAAGCTGTAACCATCACTGACAGCATAGTTCCCGGATTAACCGGAGTCACGGCATCTAACGGAGGCGTTTACGAGCCAGCGACAGGCATTGTCCCCGAAGGACCCGTGGCAATCGCCCGTGAGACAGTTACCCGGACGATCGGCTTGACAGTACCGCCCACCCTAACTTCCATCCGCAACACGGCCAGAAGTACCTCGATCGCTCCCGACTCCACTCCGGCAAACAACAACGGTACAAACCCCAACGCCACCGTCACCACCTCGATCGATGCTGTGGCCGATATTGTCACCCAAAAAACGGCTCCGGCGAGCATCAACGCGGGTGACACGCTCCTTTATACAATTACTACTAGCAACAACGGGCCGCGGGACTCGACCAACGTAGTCATCATCGACAGCCTGATTCCCGGCTTAACTAATGTCACCGTGCCCGATGGCGGAACCTACAATCGGGCCACAGGGGCGATCTATTTCCCAGCGATCGCGACTTTAGCCAGCGGCACCAACCAGAGCCGCACCATCAGCTTTGTACCGCCACCTACCCTGACGAGCATCACTAACATTGTATCGAGCCGATCGGACACTCCAGACCCCGAGTTAACGAATAACAACGGCTCGATAGTCCCAGGGCCGGGTCAGGCGGGGGTCGAGTCACGACCTCGATCGATGCAGCCGGCGCCGACCTGGTTACGTCCAAGAGCGGTCTCACATTCGCTCCTGCCTGCAGTTCTGTGACTTATACTTTATCTTTCAAAATTCGCAACTGTCGAATCTTTTGGCGAGAGCAGCGGTTGCCAGACATTTGTGCAATTGGTATATCTGATAGGCAGGATAAATCCTGCCATGCCCTTTCATCCCTGGACTCTAGTCGTATCAATTCCGGTTAGATCGGAATGATTACACCACAGAGGGCACAGAGGACACAGAGAAAGAGAAGAGAGAGATGCATAATTCCGATGTCAACGGATTTGATATCACAGGGTTTTTAGGGTATTTTTTATAAGAACCGGAGGTAAATCAGGTTAGTTTTTGAGTTCAAAACATAGGCCAAGACCAATCAATACTATCCTGGGCGACTACGGCACTCTATAAGGTAGTACAGTTGCGACCTCTTTCGGCGACTTAATTTTCGGCAACGACAGCGGCGACATCATCGGCGCAGGCAAAGACAGCATTTTTGCCGCCGACAAAGGTAACGACTTAGTTTATCGATACTGTGCTCAGTTTTTCCCTAGGAACTGACTTGTTTGTCCTGGCTGAGGGCTTGAGTTTGGAGGCCTTGCGAATTAACTCAACGGCGAACGGTACAATCCTGCAATTGGCTGCCACTGGGGAGGTTTTGGCTCAGGTTTTTGGGGCTAATAATGCTATTACTTCTCTGGATTTTGTGGCTGTTGCTCGGTAACGATAAAAGCGCATTAAATGCCCTGGCTTTTGCCGATATTCTACCAAGGCGCTTTGTTTGAAAATCCGAGGTTTTAAAATTAACTAAAATCACGCTCGTAACTTATTTGATATCCGACCGCTTAGCTACCATAAAATTGGTTTTGAGTGAGTAAGTTATTTATTATAAAAGTTATTAGATTAGGAAGTTTATAAATACAAAAATTATAACGTGTTTTTAGCAAGGTATATATATGCAATCCTAAATCAGTCGTAAATTTATTACCCCACCCCAACCCTCCCCGAAATCGCGGGGAGGGAGTAAGAAATTCATAGATAATTTAGGATTGCTATATATATCTAATAGTGGGTTAATTGACTACATAAAATTGTGTGTTATTAAGACTAAATTCCTAATAAAAGTCTGGGTGGTCAAGCCGTTCATACTAGAAATACGCACTATTTTCAACTGGTTATTGTAAACAAATCTCGGACTCCACGGCGTATTTTCCTAGATATAGCAATCCTTGCAGGAGTCATAAATTTTTTACCCCACCCCAGCCCTCCCCGCGAGTTCGGGGAGGGAGTAAGAAATTCACAAATGATTTAGGATCGCTATAGCACGTGTTTTTTTATAGTTAAATAACTTTGTGCAAAGTCAGAATTGGCTAAAAAAACGCCTGAGGTTAGGGAGCAAGGAAGCTAACTGTTACTTTTGGAAGATGTCGCTCAAACAAAAAT
>NZ_JANMZH010000735.1:0-11629 GCF_031383065.1 Microcoleus sp. OTE_8_concoct_300
ATTTGTTTGCCCGTGAGGGTATTCCACAGTTTTACCGTTTGGTCAAAACTACCAGAAGCTAGCTGCTTACCTTCGGGGCTGAAGCTGACGCTAGTCACTTTGTTTTTATGCCCAGTAAGGGTATTGATTTGTTTGCCCGTGCGGGTATCCCACAGTTTCACTGTCTTGTCAGCACTGCCAGAAGCTAACTGTTTACCATTAGGGTTGAAGCTGATGCTCCTCACTGAGCTTGTATGCCCAGTGAGGGTATTGATTTGTTTGCCCGTAAGGGTATCCCACAGTTTTACTGTCTTGTCAAAACTACCAGAAGCTAACTGTTTACCATTAGGGTTGAAGCTGATGCCCCAAACTGGGCCTGTATGCCCCGTGAGGGTATTGATTTGTTTGCCCGTGAGGGTATTCCACAGTTTTACGGTTTGGTCAAAACTACCAGAAGCTAGCTGCTTACCATCGGGGCTGAAGCTGACGCTAGTCACTATGTTTTTATGGCCAGTGAGGTTATTGATTTGTTTGCCTGTGGTGGTATCCCACAGTTTCACTGTCTTGTCATTACTGCCAGTTGCCAGCAGCTTGCCATTAGGGCTGAAACTGACGGCATTAAGTCTGTCTTTATGCCCGATGAAGGTATTGATTTGTTTGCCTTGACTGATATCCCACAGTTTCAGTGTCTTGTCATCACTGCCAGTTGCTAGCAGCTTGCCATCGGGGCTGAAACTGATGCCCCAAACTGGGCCTGTATGCCCCGTGAGGGTTTTGATTTGTTTGCCTGTGGTGGTATCCCACAGTTTCACTGTGTTGTCATCACTGCTAGTTGCTAGCAGTTTGCCGTCGGGGCTGAAGCTAACGCCATCAACGGTGCTTGCGTGTCCGCCCAAAGTGTTTGGTGCTGCCACATTGGAAACTATATTTAATAATGATAGTTCTACTTGGGTGCGGGTATTGGCATCTACCCAGGGTGTACGCCGCATTAGCACAACTGCTTTTAAACTTGTTTTTACAGCTTTTGACGGATCTAAATTCAAAAGTGCATCGGAATATTGAGCCAGAGAATTAATTTGATTAATAGCAGCACTCCACCAACCAACACCTGCTACTCCTGCTAAACCCAAAGCTATCACCGAAAAGCTACTTAGCCCGATAATTGTTAGTCGCCGTCTGCGTTCCCGTACCTGTCTCTCTCTATCCCGTTCTTTAACGCTAACCTGAATAAAATCTCGCTCCTCCTGCGTCATCTCACCGGCACGTTGACGCAACCAATCTTCTGCCACAGTCAACGACGCACCCCGTAATAACCCTCCAGCATCATGGTTGTTATTTTTCCACTCTTGTAATGCCACCTTCAGCCGTTCTTGCCAAGTCCGAAACTGACGGTTTGCATTCATCAACTCGCGCAGAGTTCCCCATTCTCGAATCAGTGCTTCATGCACTACTTCTACCGTATCTTCCTGTTCTTGCCGGCCTGTGACTACCAAACGCGCTTGATATCCAGCTAAATAACTTACCAAATTCCAATTATCTTCCCCCACTTCGGCACGGGTAGCAACGCGCCTGGTATCCTCCGTTCCTTCCCCTGGACGCACTAATTGCACAAATATTCGCTGTGCCTGCTTTTTCTCTGTTTTGCTTAGTTTTTGATAAATTTGCTCGGCATGATTGGCAATGGCTTTTTTAACCCCGCCAATTTCTTCATAAGCTTGGTGAGTTAACTCTCGGTTGATTTGTTTTTCCCATAACCGAGTGAGGGCAAATTCCAATAAGGGTAAATTCCCTGGTTCTTCTCCCACATCATCGAGAATTCGTTGAGTTAATTGGGGCTCTAATTGTATTTCTAATTTTTGAGCCGGCAATTCAATGGCTTGTTGTAATTCTTCCCGTTTCATGGAACTAAGCAATTGTGGTGTAAACTCCTGCAAAGCATCCCGAAACGGACGATAGGAAAGCACATAACCGTAAAAGTCAGCGCGTAACGTCAAAACTAATGTAATATTTTTTTGAGCGATCGCCGTTAGCAACTCATTAGCAAAACGTTCCTGTTCTTCCTTTACTTGACAAAGCGTGTACAGTTCCTCAAATTGGTCTGCAACCAACAACAACCGTTTACCTGAGTTGCGCTCTAAAATCCGAGATACCACTTGCAGCAAAGTGATTCTACCTTGCTGCATATCACCTGCTAATCCCACCGCTGACCGCAGTTGTTGAGTTTCACCTGCTTCTGGTTCTAATTGCCGCACCAAGGCAGACGCTAACGGCAAAAACGGTTCTTTCCCCGGACGCAAAATTTCAATTAACCAGTTTCCCTCTTTTCGCAATTTGGGAATTAATCCCGCAAATACCACAGAAGACTTACCACTTCCACTTGGCCCAACCACCGCTACCAAGGGCTGTTTGTGGGTTACTTCCGCTAAGTTATTCACAAATTTTTCTTGCCCAAAAAAGAAGTCTGCATCTTCTTCTCCAAAAGCAGCTAATCCTTGGTAAGGGTTAGGCGGAATAACTTCTTCTAAATTAATTGCAATATCATCACTCGCCGAATTAAGTATTTTTTTTGTCTTGAGAACAGGAATTTCGTTTTCCCGAAAGCTCATCATCTGAGAACGACCTAACTCATAGGCTTCTTCCACCCCATACTCAGCAGCAATAGCATCATAAAACGCTACCGCAAAAGCAAGTGCTGCTCTATCTCCCACGGCTCTATTCATGCCAACTACATAATTAACGTATTGGCTAATTGCCTCTGCCTGTACTTCCGAATAACAAGCATTGAGAATTACGCACTCTACACCTTTTTTGGCAAACAATTTAAACATACTAGCGAGGGCATCTGTCTGCACCAGCGCCATTTTTCCGGTATCATCTTCTAGGACAATTCCCTCTTCTCCCGCACCATGTCCGCAAAAGTGAACAATGTGCGGTTGATAATCTAAGATAGCCCGGTAAAAATCACGGGAACGCACCGCCCATTTTTGTTCTAATTTATACAGTTCTCGTTTATTTGCCCTTCGCAATCCTTCGTCAATTTCCCGGATTTCTTGATCCAATCGCAAGGGAGCCGTATTTTTGGGATTAGCTGCCAGAATCAGAATTGTTTTGACGCGGGCGTTGTTACTCATAAGACAAACGAATGAGAGGAGAATTTTTCAACAGGCTAGACGGCTATCCTGAGTTTTAGGTGATTATAAAAATAAAACTTTCCGTGGTACAGGCCGGAAAGCCTGCGTGAGCGAGACGCTCACACTACCCTTTCCACTACAAATCCAGAATAGCCCTTCATCCAAATTAAATGTATATTTGTATTGATTTTTCACATACCAGAGAAACTTTTCATTGCGGGGTGAAAAGAACTTTCTGCCCGCAACTGGCGCGCCGTAGTTCCAGACAACTTCTTGAATCAGATAAAAAGGCACTTTGTCCCAAAGCAGGTAGGAAATCGGAATTGCTTTGGCCCGATCGCGAATTGACAAATAACCTAAATTCAGCCCAAATGCTCCTCGATCGATCGTTACCCGCTAAACCCCTGCTATCCATTGCTCGCACCAGTTGAAATACTCATCTAACACCAAGGATTTTTCCTACTCTTTGCCGATGTTATAAGGCCCGCTGGTAACGGTTAAATCTACAAATTGATCCGGCAGCAACTTCAATGCTTCCAAACAATCCATGTTATAAATTAAGCAATTAGGAGCTTGGAAGTACGGTTTACCTAAAAGTTTCGCGATATCAGTCAAGCTCATGAAATATTAGGGAGCTATTTTGTTGACAAAGTACAAAATTTATAGTAAGTGAGTTCAAAAATATTGTCAAACTCATCTGGACTGGGGAATCGCCCTGTCGGAAACAAAAGGTTACAATCGAAAATACATTCTATTTCCATAACATTACTGTTTATAGCTTGAACTCCTCAGTGCAAAATAACAACACCTCAACTCAATCCTTTCAATTTGACTCAATTGACAGCGCCCTCGTAGACCTCAAAGCAGGTCGCCCCCTGGTAGTAGTCGATGACGAAAATCGCGAAAACGAAGGCGACGTGATTTGTGCCGCCCAATTCGCCACCCCCGACAACATCAATTTTATGGCGGTGAACGCCCGGGGTTTGATTTGTCTGGCTTTGAGCGGCGAAAGGCTCGATCGCCTGGAACTGCCCCTCATGGTCACCAAAAACACCGACAACAACCAAACTGCCTTCACCGTCAGCATCGATGCAGTCAACGGCGTCAGTACCGGCATCTCCGCCGAAGACAGGGCGCGCACCATCCAAGTAGCCATCCACCCGGACACCAAACCTCAAGACTTGCGCCGTCCCGGTCACATTTTCCCCCTGCGGGCGATAGACGGTGGCGTCCTCAAACGCGCCGGTCACACCGAGGCCTCGGTTGACCTTGCCAGACTCGCCGGGCTGTATCCCAGCGGCGTCATCTGCGAAATTCAAAACTCCGACGGTTCGATGGCGAGGTTGCCCGAATTAATCGACTACGCCAAAACCCACAAGCTCAAAATAATCAGTATTGCTGACTTAATTAGCTACCGGCTCAAGCACGATCGATTCGTCCGCCGCGAAACCGTCGCCAAATTGCCCACTCAATTCGGCGAGTTTATGATTTACGCCTACCGCGACACCCAAGACAACTCAGAACACGTTGCTATTGTCAAGGGCGACCCGGCAGAATTTAAAGACAAACCCGTGATGGTGCGGGTGCATTCCGAATGCCTGACCGGCGATGCTTTGGGTTCCCTGCGCTGCGACTGCCGGATGCAATTGCAAGCGGCACTGAAAATGATCGAAAATGTCGGTTCTGGCGTCATAGTTTACTTGCGCCAAGAAGGTCGGGGCATTGGATTGGTAAATAAACTAAAAGCTTACTCGCTGCAAGATTTGGGATTCGATACCGTAGAAGCCAACGAGCGGTTGGGATTTCCCGCCGACTTGCGGAACTACGGCGTCGGAGCGCAAATGCTCAACGATTTGGGAGTTAAAAAAATTCGGTTGATTACCAACAACCCCCGCAAAATTGCAGGTTTGAAAGGTTACGGAATTGAAGTAGCCGATCGCGTCCCCTTACTGATTGAAGCCACAGATTACAACTCGATCTATCTGGCAACAAAAGCCGAAAAACTCGGTCATATGCTGCTGCAAACTTATTTAGTAACCGTGGCGATTCAGTGGAACGAAACGAAGGAAGAAGCCAGAAGCCAGAAAGCAGAAGGAAAAGAGGAAGATTCTGCCATTCAAAATCGGTACGAACACCTGGAGAAACTGCGGCATTTGGCGGCTAGCCAGCACTTGCTGCTGCAAGAAGAAGCGCGGCCGGTGGGAATAGCGCTTTTCGGAGAAGGCTCCCTCATCGTTCACCTTGGCTTCGATCAAGCCGGACTCGCAGCCCCCGACTGGTACTCTGAGGCAAACCATCCTTACGTCAAGGCGATCCGCCACATTCTGGCCGACCTCAGCACCGACCCGAATTTGCAAACATTAGAATTGATGGTTTCCTCCGGTGCAGATCCGCTCAAAACCCTGCAAGTCCAGCTCGATCGCGAGACATTCCCTTTGTCGGAATTAGTCGGAATTTGCGATCGGCTCGAACCTCAAAAAATCTACAGTTTTGCCCCTATTCCCTGAAGGCAGAAGGTAAAAGCCTTCCCCCCTATCCCAGCAGGGGGGAAGGTCAAAGCCCAGAAAAACAGTGAATTTCCAAACAATACTTGTTGATACCAACATCTTCCTTTCGTCAGAAAGCAACTGCCCAGAAAAACAGTGAATAACAATGTTAACGGCAGTCTAAAAAGTCGAGGCAGCGAACACTTAAGAGAGTATCGTATAGCCTTTCTGTGTAACATGAGGTACCCGACGTCCATAGGGCATAGGGCATAGGGCATAGGGCATAGGGCATACCTCACCACGCTTGAGAACTGCTATAGATGCACATTTATCTTTTTAACAAGTATTAAGAGTTATTAAATCATTCAATGGGAATTTTAGTTAATGTTAATTTTTTTAGATATTGATGGTGTCCTTATTCCTAACAGAATACATGAGAAATATGGAGCGCCAGCAAACATAAGGAAATTTAATTCAGCTTGCCTTAATCAATTTGAAAATGTCCTTCGTTCCTATCTATCATGCACGAGTAGTAATTTCATCCTCTTGGCGTGAAGTATTCCCCTTCGAGGTAATCCCTCCATTGTTTTCACCAGATATCGCTAGCCGTATTATCGGATTCACCCCTTTCCTCAATCCCCAAAATATTCACCAACACAAATATCTACGACACCAGGAAGTTCTGGAGTATCTGCGGCAAAATCAAGCAGAAAATTTACCTTGGGTAGCCATTGACGATATTCCCGAACACTATCCGCCAGATTCGCCAGTTGTGGCAATTGATGATTACAATGGTTTTGACCAGAACTCAGCAAAGGTACTTTCAGAATATCTAACTTGATTTCAAATGTTAGGAAAAAAGTATCGGAATAGAGAGGGCGCATTGATATGGAAATGAACGCTGGTGAGTTACTGCACCGGCTCGACCTCAGGGGACAAGCGCTTAAAGGCGCCAACCTCGGAGGTGCGGAACTCCGGGGAGCCAACCTCAGAGGCACCGACCTCCGAGAAACCAACCTCAGCAACGCTATTCTCAGGTATGCAGACCTGATCGACGCCGACCTCACCGGCGCCAATCTCAGCGGGGCGGATTTAGCTGAATCATTTCTCAATTTAGCTAACCTCACTAGAGCCGATTTGAGCCGTGCTGTCCTCCGAGAAGCTACTCTCGTAGGAGCCGAACTCGTGGGTGCCAACCTCAAAGGCGCAAGTTTGATCAAGGCTAATTTAGTTGGAGCAAATCTCCAGGAAGCCAACTTAACCAGAGCCAACCTCAGCGGAGCCGATTTCCGCGGTTCTCAGTTGAGCAACGCCATTTTAGACAAGGCCGTATACAACAACCGGACTATCTTTCCCGAGGATATTGACCCGGGTGCAATGGGAGCATTTTTGCTAGCTCCCAATGCTTCGCTCCCGGGCTTAAATCTGGCTATGGTAGATTTGACCGAAGCCGATTTAAAAGGAGCCGATTTGCGCCGGACAAATTTATACAAAGCTATTTTATTTGGCGCAAAACTCGATCGGGCAAACTTAGCAGGAGCCAACCTCAGCGGAGCAGACTTGAGGGAAGCCAGTTTGAACGCCACGATTTTAGAAAAATCTGTTTATAGCAAGAAGACTTTGTTTTCAGAAGGTATCGACCCCAGTCAGGGCGGAGCTTATTTGATTGCTCCCAATGTATCGCTGCAAGGGGTAAACTTAACCGGAGCCGACTTAAACGGGTCAGATTTAAGTGGAGCTAATTTGAGCGGTTCTAACTTAAGTTCGGTCAATCTCAAAAATGTAGACCTCAGCAGAGCTAGCTTAAAAAAAGCTGACCTCAAAGGTGCAAACTTGGAGGGAACAGATTTGAGAGGAGCCGATTTAAGCGGCGCAATTTTAAAGGAAGTAAACTTGAGTTCTGCTGACCTCCGGGGTGTAGACTTAACAAGGGCAGACCTCAGTGGCGCTAATTTAAGCGATGCCGATTTGAGGGAGACAGATTTCACCGGAGCTACTTTGCTGTTCGCTAACTTGAGCGGGGCAGACTTAAGAGGTGTAGACTTGACAAAAGCTGACCTCAGCGGCGCGAAGTTAAACGAAGCTGACCTTAGAAAAGCAGATTTGATGAGAGTAAATTTGGAGGGAGCAGATTTAACTGAGGTAGACTTAAGCGATGCTCATTTATTCCGGGTTAATCTCAGAGGTGCTAACCTCAAAGGTGTTAACCTCAAAGGCGCAAGTTTAAAAGGGATATTTTTGACAGACGCTTATTTGAGCGAAACGGATTTGACCGATATAGAGCTGAAACCGAGTTTTTTTGAAGTGCCACTAGAATCCGAATGGTAATTAGTTGACTGTTAACAATCGAAAATCAAAAATAAAAAAGCTCCCAGCGAAAATTGCTCGATTATTAACAATCTAAAATCTAAAATCTAAAATCTAAAATGGATCGACCGTTAGGCTCTGTTATTCAAGGTTCCCTGAGCAAGGGATTAGAAGTGCGACTGCACGCCGATGTTTCGGTGGAAGATATGAGGGTGGGGAAATTTCTAGTAGTGCGGGGGGTGCGATCGCACTTTTTCTGTATGCTCACCGACGTGTCTCTCGGAACTTCCAGCGCTCGCATTTTATCGAATCCTCCCAATCCCAACGACGATTTTCTTCTAGCAGTGCTAGCCGGTAGCAGCACCTACGGTACGATAGAACTCTCGCCGATGTTGATGTTGACTGCAGAACGAGAAAAACAGCAGGCAATTTTCGACCCCCTAGGCGGCCCAGTCCGCGAGAACAAGTTGGCCTTAGGAAATTTGGCTTCTTTTGAGTCACAAACGGGTGCGGATATTGAGTTGCTGCCGGTCAAAACTATTCCTAGCCACTTTTCCCAGGTGTTTGATGCCAAAGAAACCGATTTTCGGGCAGTTTTTGGCTGGGAAGATGACCCATACCGCCGCAATTTTGCGATCGGCAAACCGATTGACATGGACGTTGCTGTGTGCTTGGATTTAGACAGGTTTGTGGAACGCAGCAACGGAGTTTTTGGCAAGTCGGGAACGGGAAAATCTTTTCTGACTCGCTTGCTTCTATCGGGAATTATTCGCAAGCAAGCTGCTGTTAATTTAATTTTCGATATGCACTCGGAGTACGGGTGGGAAGCTGTTTCCGAAGGGAAACAGTTCAGCACTGTTAAAGGTTTGCGGCAGTTGTTTCCCGATAAAATTCAGATTTATACCCTTGATCCAGAATCGACCAAACGCCGGGGAGTCCGCGACGCTCAAGAGTTGTTTTTGAGTTTCGATCAAATTGAAGTGGAAGACATCGCCCTAGTGCAGCGCGAGTTAAATTTGTCGGAAGCTAGTATTGAAAATGCGATTATTTTGCGAAATGAGTTGGGAAGTGGTTGGATCAACAAGTTGCTGGAAATGACCAACGAAGATATCCAAATGTTTTGCGAAGAAAAGCGGGGAAATAAATCTTCGATTATGGCTTTGCAGCGCAAACTAGAGCGACTGAATGATTTGAAATACATTCGGAAACGCTGTCCTAAAAATTATGTAACTGAAGTTTTGCAGTGTTTAGATGGTGGAAAAAATGTAGTAATTGAGTTCGGTTCGCACTCGGATTTGCTGTCGTATATGTTGGCGGCAAACGTGATTACTCGGCGCATTCACCAAGCTTATGTGCGGAAAGCAGAGAAGTTTTTGCAGAGTAAAAATCCGTGCGATCGCCCGCAGCCCTTGGTGATTACCATAGAGGAAGCTCACCGCTTTCTCGATCCGGCGATCGTGCGATCGACTATTTTCGGTACAATTGCCAGAGAAATGCGAAAATACTTCGTAACCCTACTGATTGTAGACCAGCGTCCCTCCGGCATCGACGCCGAAGTCATGTCGCAAGTCGGCACCCGGATCACAGCTTTGCTAAACGACGATAAAGACATCGATGCTATTTTTACCGGCGTTTCAGGAGGGCAGAGTTTGCGTTCAGTTTTGGCAAAACTAGACTCCAAACAGCAAGCATTAGTTTTGGGCCACGCCGTACCCATGCCCGTAGTCGTACAGACTCGTCCTTACGACGAGCAATTCTACAGGGAAATCGGGGATATAGACTGGCAAGAAATGCCCGACGAACAAGTATTTGCAGAAGCTGAAGCTGCCAAAATGGATTTAGGATTTTAACAACAGATTAAACCATTATAAAATCCCTCTTTATCAGCGTTAATCTGCGTGCATCTGCGGTAAAAAAATCTAATTCCTATGTTTTAATAATTAACTCAACGCGGCGGTTTTTCTCCCTCCCCACCGGGTTGTCTGAACCGTCTAAATTATTATTAGGAAAAATCGGTTTAGTTTTGCCGTACCCTTTGGTTTGCATTCGGGTACTCTGCACCTTGAAAACGTTAATAAAATAATATTTTACCGCGGCGGCTCGCTTCTGGGAAAGTTCGAGATTATAGGAATCTTCCCCGTGGTTGTCGGTGTGTCCGTTGATGAAAATTTGGGCGTTTTTGTAATGTCTCAGCAGCAGATTGAGCTTGGTGAGAGTGGGTTTAGCTTGGGCGCGGACGTTATATTTGTCAAAATCAAATAAAATAGTTTCTGGCACATTAATTCTGATGCCTTCAGGTACTTTTTCGGCGTTCAACTCTGTTTCAATGTTTTTGACAGTCTCGGTTGTTATTTGAGTTGGTAGCTGCTCCTCTGTGGCAGTTTGATTGGCGGTGATATTCTCAATTTTTACTGTAGTCTGAGCAAGAATTTCAACTTTTACTGTAGTAGGAGTAATTGGTATTGTTTCTAAGGTTGTAACTGCTGTTGATTCTGATTCAACAGTATCGACTTTCGCGGATTTACTGGCAGCCAAATCAGAGGATGAGGTGGCGAAAAGCACTGATGAGATTATCGTAGTATTAATCAGTCTAATTAGCTTGGTCATTTCTCAATTACCTGTTAATGGGAATATTGTCGAATAGGGTAATAGAGCTACCATCATTTATAGTGGAATATAGCCCCAAATACTTGGCTTTCGGTTGTAACCAACCTACGAATACAAACTGCCCTTTGAGCGTAGTGCCTGGTTTAATCAGAATTTGGGTATTTGTGGAGGGAGGTAATAAATTATATCGTTGGTTATAGTTGTCGTAGAGATACATACCATCTTTACCATTAAGCATTACAACTTCCTTGCTACCATTTGTAATCGCCATAGTCACTATAATGCTATCTTCACCAAAGGTAATTTTTGTCAGCCGTCGCCATAGTTGGTTAGTGATAACCCGGAGGTCGTAAGTTTGCGTAGGTGGCAGAGAGTTTGTAGGTTTCTGGGCAACCTCTAAACTCGTTTGAGTCGGAATTGGTGTAGGATTGGGAGATTGAGTTTGAATTGGCGTAGGAGTTGGAGTATTGGGTGCGGGCGATGCGGCGGTTTCTTGTGCTCTTGGTGTTTGAACGGGAGGTGAAATTGATGGAGTTTGAATTGGCGTAGGAGTTGGGATATTGGGTGCGGACGATGCGGCGGGTGCTTGTGCCAATGGGTTTTGCACACAGGCGACACATACCAGCGATAGTAATGCTAATTGTGGGAAATTTTTAGCTTTCATTGCTGCACCCGATCGAGCTTTTCTGCTAATTTTAATAGAGAGTGGTAGCTTTTGTTGCGGGTTTAATCTAAAATTGAGAATTAGATGAGCTACAAAGTACGCGCGTGCGTAGCTATCCCGTAGGGAATCGCCCTTAAAATCTCTTTAACTAGAAATTACGATCGAACGTCAAAAAAATTAGCCCCCAACTTTACACCTCTTGCAAAAGTCCTTTACATAAATTTATTGGACGGGCAAGATGCCCATCCCACAAGAAAAAATAATTCTTGTGGGATGGGCATCTTGCCCGTCCTAGTTATTTTTGCAAGAGGTCTAATGATTTAGGATCGCTATAGCACGTGTTTTTTTATAGTTAAATAACTTTGTGCAAAGTCAGAATTGGCTAAAAAAACGCCTGAGGTTAGGGAGCAAGGAAGCTAACTGTTACTTTTGGAAGATGTCGCTCAAACAAAAAT
>NZ_JANMZH010000039.1:0-21069 GCF_031383065.1 Microcoleus sp. OTE_8_concoct_300
TTACGACGCAGTGACGCGGCGGGGAATGAGCGGCGGGCCTGTTTTTGATGTTAGCGGCCGAGTGATTGGAATTCACGGACAGGGAGATACAGTTGGTCGAGTGCAAAATGAGGCTGGGGGAAGGCAAGAAGAAGTAAAAACGGGGTTTAATTCAGCGATTCCGATTAATACATTTGTGGGGATGATGTCGCAGGTGGGGATGGAGAAATCTGCTTTGAAGGTGGATGAGAAACCTGCGGAAAATGCGGATGCGGAAGAGGTAAAACCTGGGGAAGCGCAGGGTTGGTTTGGAGATTTTGCTCAAGAGGTATTTAAGGATGTGATTCAGAGGGGAATTCGGAGAATTTTGCCGTTTTAGAGTTGTAGGGGCGGGTTCACCGATCAATTTTGCTACCCACCGATAATCTTAATAAACCCGCCCCCACCCAACCAATAACCCCCGAATAACTATTCGCGCCTCACCGTTAAATTCTATTAATTCTCGATATATGGGTGGGGTGGGGGCGGGTTTACATAATTTTTGGATGGGTGTCAAATATCTAGGCGAACCCACCCCTACAGGGTTAATGAGAAGATGATTTAGTCATTAAGTTGAGGTAAATTATGCGTCGTATTCGTATTTTTGCTCTGGGTATTGTCAGCTTTTTTGCAGTTTTAATGAGTGCTTTGCTGGCTCCTGGTACGATTGTCAATCGGGCTTTATCGGCTGCACTTTGTACGGTTTTTAGTTTTAATTCTACTATTTGCACGGTGAATTTAGTTAAGTCTTCGGATCTGGTGGTGGCGGCGACTCCGCCTGCTGTGGAAAGGAATATTTCGGATTGGTTGGTGCAGCGAGCTCCGGGGGAGTTTGATGATGCACCGAGTGTTCCGCCTGGGAGTAATCCGCAAGCGCCGCCGTTTCCTCAAGATCCGGGACCGAATCAGCCGGTGCGTCCTGATTTTGATAATCCGGGTTCGGGTCAACCGCAAAGTAGACCTCAAGTTGATCAACCTAATCCAAGTCAACCCATTCAACCCGAACTCGATAATAACTCTTTAGCAGGTATATGGCTTTACAGTATTTATGTGCCATCATCAAATGGTCAAACTTTTCTACCAGCTTACAATAATTATGTTGAGATAACTCAAAATAGTGATGAATATATTTTTTATAACTGCGAATTAAATGAATGTAGCCGACTTCAAGGTATTCGTAATAATTTTGCTCCAAGTCAACCTAAAAAATATTCGATCAAACAAAGCTATGATAACCTAGATATTGAAATATTAGAAAGTATAAATGGTGAAATCTTCTGGGGGGAAGTCAGGGAAACTACCAGTAATGAATCACTATACTTCAAGATGGAAAGGCAAATTCCTTTGGTTTCTATGTATCCTATATTATTGGCATCAGTTGGCGGCACAGGTGGTATTAGTCCAGGCGGAGGAGGTGATTATAACCCTGGTTCTAGGCCAAACTTAAATACACCTACACCTACACCTCAACCTTCTACTAGCTCCGGGCAACCTAGTCCTGGAGTGGATCGATTTGTTTCTACAACTTCAAAGGTTGAGTCGGTTAAAGAAGTAAAACCAATTGACTTAGATATGGCAAAACAGAGATTGAGAAGCCAACCTAAAATTCTTGAAGCGATTAAAGAATGGATGAAGAAAAATTTGGGATTCTGTAGCTCTCTATCTCCAGAACCATCAAGCAGAGAATTTTTAGCTTTTTCTAATCTCCAAAGTACAGTTTCATTAAATCTGCCACAATCTAGTTTAATCGCATCATGTATTCCTGTAAGGAACCTGGGAAGGCTTGCATTAAGAGGTGCAGGTATTGTAGCTTTAGCTACTGCTATTGGAACTACCTTAGCTGTGGCTGATTGGTGTATAAACAATCCTGAAGGCTGTAAGCTACTAGCAACAAACCCAGGAGCTACAGCACGCGCTATAGGTGGGCAAATAAATCCCTCAAGTGGTAGCGCTCCCGTCGTTACCAGCTTCACTTGTAATGGTGGAAAAACCTGCACGTTAGGATGGGGGTCAACGGCTCAGCTAATGTTTACCTATGAAGATAAAGATGGTAATGCCAGCAGTTGGGAAGTATCTGGTTATACTGTAGGAACTACTGTTGGAAAAGGAACAATCTCACCACCCAATGGTAGTGGCACGATTAACTCTAAAGTAAAATGTGTTGGAAGTGGAAGTGGGGGGCCGAAGGATGCTTCAAACTCTGTGAGTGTAACTGATGTAACTGGTTTGAAAAGCAACAGTTTGTCTGTAACGGTTAAGTGCAATTGAATAAAATCTGTAGGGGCGGGTTCACCGATCAATTTTGCCACTCACCGATAATCTTGATAAACCCGCCCCCACCCAACCGATAACCCCGAACGACCATTCCCACCTCACCGTTAAATTCAATAAATAATCTTTGTAATTACCAATTCAGGTCTTGCTAAAAATAATATATAATTTTTAGTCGCTCGTACTAATATTACAAAATTAAGTAAATGAAACTACCTAATGATACCATTATTGCTGAAGCAAAAATAACTCAGTATTTGCTCAAGTTCTTAGTAGAAGATGATAAATCTTTATTTCTTGCACGAGCCAATTACACCCTAGACAACTGGCAACAACTAGAACAAGACTTAAAAGAACAAATTTTGCCTCTGGATGCAACACCAACCGAACAAACGCGCTATGGTAATAAGTATGAAATTCGCGGCACGTTAACTGGTCCTAACGGAACAAGCCTGTCAGTAGTAACTATTTGGATGACTGAGTTTCCCTCGCAAAAAACCAAGTTTATCACCCTATATCCCAATAAGGAGGTATAAAAATGAAATTTCCCTTGTTTAAAAGAGTAGCATTACGAACAGATGTACCCAACTACAAACTCTGTCGAGGAGATATTGCCACTATTGTTGAGCATCATCCCCACCCCGATGAGGATGGCTACAGTCTCGAAGTTTTTAATGCTTTAGGTGAAACTATAGCTGTAATTACCTTAGCTGAGTCGGAAATTGAACCGTTGATGTCTAATGAAGTTTTGCGTGTCAGGACTTTGACTGAGGCTGCATAAATCAATATCTAATACTCATCGCTTTTTTATGAGAGGTGCGATCGCTTTTTTGTGTGGAAGGGCGATCGATCTTTTTTGGGAGAAAGGGGATCACTCTTTTTTTGAAGGGCGATCGTTAGTCTTAAATAAACTCCACACGCCCTGTCAGATCGTCCAACTCAAGATACTCCCAAATCATTACCAAACTTCTCAAAATTTCTCCAATCGATCGACTATTTTTATGACAGTAAATAATCCCATTATGAGGTAATCCAGCTTGATTTATCCTTAAAAAATCTGCATCTTGAGTAAAAATTACTCTCCCTTCCGCCATCGCAAATTCTACATGAAGTTCATCAGGCTTTCCCAATAAACCTGCTTCCGTTGTAGTCGTCACATTAATCTCATACCTTCGCAGGCCGATCGCAATGGCATTACTTACATTTTCATCTAAGTGAAAGTTAATACTTCTTGACATTTAGGCTTTTTAATTTTTGCTGAAGGATAGACGGATTTTGGGCTTGCAACTCGCGGACAAAGGTTTCATCTGCTCTAATTTGTGTCCTAATTTCTTCACGATGATCGTGATAATAAGTCAAAGCCGCATAAACATCAGCTAGAGTAATTGAAGGATAATGGTAAATAATCTCCTCTGGTGACATTCCCATTTCCTCATGCCAAATTACCACATCTTGTACCTTAATTCTATGTCCAGTAATGCAAGGTTGCCCACCGCAAAAACCGGGATTAATTGTAATATGTTCAGAAATTATGCTTACCATAAATTAGCCTTTGAGTCAGTTTTATTAGTTCATCCGATCGGTAGATTTTACCCGTTGATAATCAGATTAATAATCAGAGAACTAGATATTTATTTTACCTGACACAAACTAGACTGTCAAGCGAGTCGTGGGGAATGCGATCGCCCCTACAGATATGATGGGGCGATCTTTTTTTATAAGGGAAAGGGCGATCGATCTTTTGCGTGGAAGAGCGATCGTCCTTTTTCCATCCACGTTTATCTGCGGTAACAAATTACGATCGCCCTTTCCCAAAAAACAGGCGATCGCTCAGTCAATAGTAAAATTTACTTGACTCGATCGCCCGTGCTATAATCTAAAAATAATCTTTGTAATTACCAATTGCTAAGATGACCCAAGCTGAACAAATATCGATTTCTTTACCGCGATCGCTAGCACAGTTTATTGAAAGCTACAAAATTGCCAAGGGATGTGAATCTGACTCCCAAGTAATAGAAGTAGCACTGAAGTTATTGAGGCGTTTAGAACTAGAGTCGGCCTACCGAGAAGCATCTCTAGAAAATGACCCGGATTGGGACGCGACAGTTGCAGATGGACTGACAGATGAAACGTGGTGAAATTTACTATGCAAACCTAAGCCCTGCGGTGGGTTCCGAGATGGATAAACGCCGTCCCATATTAATAGTCAGCAATGATGCTAATAACCGTGCTGCAAATACAGTCCCGATTTTACCGATTACGTCGAATGTTACTCGCATTTATCCTTTTGAGGTATTGCTAAATCCAGAGGATAGTGGTTTGTCCAAACATTCAAAAGTGCAAGCACAGCAAGTGCGGACAATTTCTAAACAGCGAATCAACAGTGACGTAGTAGGAAGTATAACTGAGGAAATCATGTAGTTGATAGATGCTGCTATTAAATTGCATTTAGACTTGGATTAAGGGCGATATATCTGCGCTCGAAAATAGCGAGAGCTCTTTCGCAAAAAACAGGCAATCTTTCTTATCCCATCTGCGTTTATCTGCGGTAAAAAAAGAACGATCGCCCTTATTTCGATCGAGGGCGATCGCCCGAATCACATATTACCGACAACTCCCGACTAATTCTGAGAATCCTCCTCAAAAGTTTCTTCAAATCCCGCTAAAAAATCATCCAAAGCTTCAGAGGCGATCGCCAAATTAATATTATCAGCATCTTCCCATCCCCACGTATTCACCCCAACCACTTGACCGGCCATATTAATCAGCGGCCCGCCGGAATTTCCCGGATTAATCGCCGCATCAGTTTGCAACACCTTCACCTCACCAACATCATCATCTTCCTCGCCTTCTTCATACTCTTCTGGTTCGCGAATTGCACTAATAATACCTTGAGTTACAGTTGAAGCAAACTGCCCCAAAGGATTGCCCACAGCAATTACTCTATCTCCCAGTTTCACATCAAAAGACAACTCTAGGGGAGGATATTCCTGGGGAGATGCCACTTGTTCCCCTGTTTCCGGGTTGAAGGTTAAATCGCTAATTAAGAGCAAAGCTAAATCTTCTTCAGCATTACCAGTAAACACGACTTCTGCCAATCTCAATTTTCCGTCGTGAGTTTCCACTAAAACCTCTTCGATTTCATCTTCTTCATAGAAGTAATCTTCATCGGCAATATCTTCGACAACGTGATAGTTCGTAACAATTATGTCCGGCGATACAAAGAAGCCACTCCCTGAAGAAATCTCTTCTTGTGTATCCCAATCCATAACGTAAACTGAAACTACGGACGGCAAGACTTGCTCGACTACATCCGAAAAATTTCCTGCCTGACTTTTAAACTCTTTCAATTGCTGCTGCAAAGCTTTTTGGTCTGCCTGCATTTTGCGATAAAGTTGCTGAACTTTTTTCACTTCCAGCTTTATTTGAGTTTCTCTAACGCTCATATTTTGCCTTTCCCTGAAATAAATTGCTGATTAATTTCTGATGTTTGATGGTAGATTTTGGATGGTATATTGAAAATTATAGGACTTACGAAAAAAACTTGATTTCTGCGAGCAATCTTGGTTCCTAAATCGAATCCTCCACCCGTGCGGAGCGTCCTAAATTAGTCAGAATTTTTTGAAACCGAGGGTCAATTTATGCTCTAATAGGACTTACGCTCTTGAACCCGGAATCAGCGAAAATCCTTGCTTTGACGACGAGATATAGAACAAACCGGGTTTCTGAGGTCGGGTGCGTAAGTCCCATCAAAAATCCCATCAAAAATCTACAAACATACTGCTAGTGTACCTGTGAAAGCAAAAGCGAACCGCCTGTTATTTTTATTTTACAAAAGGCGATATATCGCGTCTAAAAGCATTGACAAATAGATGCCGCTCGGGTTTAGGAACCGCGCTGAACTTGGACAAATATTTCCTCCAAAATTTCACTAGCTCCCTGTTGGCGGAGGCGGTGAGCGAGGTCAATTCCCAGCAGTTCAGCAGTCTCGGCGGCGCCGGAAACAGTATCTTTGACGAATCGCTGGCCGTCGAGACTCGATACCATTCCGGTTAAGGTTAATTGACCGTTTTCTATTTTGGTATTGACGCCGATCGGCACTTGACAGCCGCCTTCTAATTCCCGCAGAAATGCGCGTTCAGCATAACATCTTTGGGCGGTTTCCGAGTGTTCGAGAGCTTTAATCACTGCCATGATTTCTGTATCTCCGGCGCGGCATTCGATGCCCAAAGCACCTTGTCCGACGGCGTGAAGGGAGATTTCAGCAGGGATAATTTGGTGGATGCGATCGCCCATTCCCAATCTTTCCAATCCCGCAACTGCTAAAATAATCGCGTCGTAACCGCCCTCATCTAATTTAGCGAGTCGAGTATTGAGATTGCCGCGAATATCTTTAAATTCAAAATGAGGGAAATGGTGCCGCAGTTGAGCCAGCCTGCGCAGGGAAGAAGTACCGATTACTGCACCTTCTGGGAGGGTGTCGAGTTGCTTGTCTTTGTGCTTAGAGTGAACTACCAAGGCGTCAGCGGGATTTTCCCGTTCGGTGACGCATCCTAAAATTAAACCTTCGGGTAAATTGGTAGGCAAATCTTTGAGGGAATGAACGGCAAAGTCCGTTTCATTGTTAATCATTCCCGTTTCTAATTCTTTGGTAAAAAGTCCTTTATCGCCAATTTTAGCGAGGGCGACATCAAGAATTATGTCCCCTTGGGTGGACATGGTGTGGACTTCAAAAGTGTGTTCCGGGAAGTGTTTCTCTAGCTGTTCTTGCACCCAGTGGGTTTGCACGAGAGCGAGTTGGCTTTTGCGGGAACCAATGCGAACGGTTCGGGAGGGGGCAGATGTGGTTGGGGACATAAGATCGATCGGAGGATAGCTTGAAATCAGCCAATATATTCACCTGATCTAGCGTACCGCAGGTGGGGACTTTAATTGCTGGTTGGGATAATTCGGGCAATAAAATAGAAATACCAGATTTTGACCGCCCGTTTGAAAAAAGGATGCAACTGAGATATTGCACCATTCTCAATTACTTGTTTAGGAACAGGCAAGATGCCTGTTCCACAAGAAAACTCATTCTTTGTGGAACGGGCATCTTGCCCGTTCTTGACAATGGTGCAACATCTCAGATGCAACGGTAGGCAAGCTCCAAACCTTTACATAATAAGCCATTGCCAATCTAAAACCTAAAATCTAAAATCTAAAATTGTATGACCGCCAGTAGCAGTCAGCCTTGATGATGTTTCCCATCCAGCATTCGGCGTCCCTTGCACTCTCTTGCGATCGACATTCCGAAGCAAAGGCTGCCGGCGATGTAAGATTTACCTAGGGTCGAGCCGGATGAACCTGGTTTGCCTGAGCAGTTAGCTCAACAGCACCGAGAAAGAATTAGCTCAAAGGTTGCGGGATTGGGGAGAGAAATGTAGTTGCGAGGGGAAAAGAGCGATCGTACTTGCGATCGTACTTCTAAAGCCACCAAATAGCTTAGCATCAAAAGTGAATTTGTCAAATTACTAAAATCCTAAAACTATGAAAAGTGCTCTTGACGTAGCTCGTTACTTTTTATGCCGTGTCGATCGAGAAGCCGGCGATACCATTTCTCCTCTGAAACTGCAAAAGCTCGTGTATTATGCACAAGCTTGGAGTTTGGTCTTTAGAAGCCGCCCGCTATTTGATCAAGATATTGAAGCTTGGGTTTCTGGTCCAGTTGTCCGCGATGTTTGGAATGAATACAAAACTTACAAATATAGCGATATTCCAGCTCCCGATAATTTTGAAAAAGAATTTGAGGAAGATGAACTCGAAGTCCTCGAAGAAGTTTGGAATGCTTATGGAGAATTAAGTGCTAAACATTTGGTCGAGTTAACGCACTCAGAGATGCCTTGGTTAAACGCCCGCAAGGGATTAGAACCTGCGGAAACATCAACCAAAATCATCTCCCGCGAAGATATGAAATCCTGCTATGCACCTTTGGTGGAGGCATAAGTGCAGCTTCCTTGACAAAAGGTTGATCGACCTTTTAGCCCTCAGCTACGGCAATCAATAACTGAACTTCAATTCCTAAAGTCCGAGCACTGCGAGCCAAAGCCTCATCGCCAGTCACCAAAAGCAACTGATTAGAACTTGCTACTGCTAAATGCAGTGCATCTAAGGTACGCAACGGTACTTCAAAGCCGCTAATCCAATCGCGAGCTAAATTGTAATGAATTGGCTCTAAGGGGATGCGAGTATAAAAATTTTCATCCAAGTCAGTTTGAAAATCGAGTCCTATTTGTCTTGCCTCTTCAGGAGAAATTTCCCTCATTCGCAATTTGCGGGCAACTGCTGAAAACAGTTCCACCTCAACTAATTGACTTAGTGCAGGTGTGTCTTCAATCCTCAGCAATTCATCAACAGCATCGCTGAGAGCTTCTGGTAAATAGAAGGGGACAAGAACGCTGGTATCTATATAAATCAATACCGTGCTTCCTCCCTTAGCCTAATGACTGTTGCACTCATGGGCTCGCCCTTGACATTAATGGAGTTTCGGAATGCTTTACGCCTAGCTAACCGCTGTTCCTTGGATAGCGGCGGAACTATGCGAGCTACTACTTGGCCGGACTGTAGGATTGTCACTTCTTCTCCTTTGGCTACCTTTTCCAAGATAGCTTGCAGACTCTGCTTGGCTTCTTCAACACTAATCGCAGGCATCTCATTAGTTTTTTAGGTACTTTTTAATTGTACAGCAACGGGATATTTAATGCGAAAAAAATCGATTCCCTACCCGGCCCGAAGGCACGCGGGTTCGGGATAGCTTCGCTCGCGCGTACCTTTTCCCTTTCTCCCCCAAATTTAACGTTGCCCTGCTTGAAGTGCAGAATTTGCTATCTGGACAACTTCTTGCTGCCGTCCGTTTTTCCTTGTGATTCGGTACAGCACCCCCAGCCTTTGCCACTCAACAAAAGCAGTGCAGTAAGCACCGCAATTATTGAAATAAATACCCCTGAACCCGTTCGCCAATTCAATGCTTCTGTAAGTATCCTGTGGTAATTGCGAAGGAGGCGAAAACGGTTCATTTCTTTTAGCTTCGATTGTGCCAAAATAACAGGATCCCGCGCGGCATTCTTTGCCTAAATACATTCCCACAATGTAACCGTGGGAACCTGCTTGCACATCAAAATCAACTTGCTGAATGTCAGATAAAGGAAGTCTACTCGGAAGAAAAACAGGCACTCGCGTTTTACCTTTGATTTGCCTAAAGATGTTACTCGCAGGAAAACTACTGTTAGCTTGCTTTTCACCTGAATTATCGGGAATTGGGGGAAACTTTTGCACAAAATCCCTCCACTGCAAAACTCTATTATTAACAATGTTCAGAGTTGGAATCGAATATGTTTCTATCGCAAGAGAAGGGCCGCCGTTTTTCAGGTTGAAGTTGCGGCGAATGACTGAAATTTCCGGTTGCCCTAACCCGTAAGTAGCAGCTATGGACTGGGCGAGATTGCAGCTAATTTTGAAGCGTCCCACCTCAATATTGCCATTTTCCGCTTCATAAGACCAATCGTACCCCTCAGAAGCCCGATCGCGATCGCACAAAAAATGAGAAATCTCAAACATCTTGGCAATATGAACATCGTACAACCGCAACTTACCGCCGTTGGCAGATTTTGCAGTATTGCGATCGGGTACAATAAATTGTATCGGCTGCCAGCTATCTTCAGGGGAAAAATTAAACCACCGGATTTCTGTAATTGAGAGTTCTGTCCTTGCTAACGCTGAGTTTTGTGTCAAAAGTGCGATCGTAAAAGCAATCACCACACCAGCAAAAATCGCCGCAAATAGCCATCTTCCCCTCATCCTGATTTCCCCCTAAGTAGGTCAGCGCAAAAAAACCATAGCATCTTGTAAGAGGCGAGTGCGAGTTAAGATATATCATACAATAACGGTAAGGTACACACCGAGCACCCTACAGATAGAAGTTGTGGAGCCCCGACTACAAAACTTAACGCTTCCCAGCTTTAATAGCAGAATTTGCTATTAAAATTAAATCAGATTCCCGTCCGTTCTTAATTGCTACGGTATACATAAAACCCCGACTTTTCCACTCTAGAGTTGCTGTGCAGTAAGCCCCGCAACCATTGTGAAAAACTCCTTGCACTCGGTCAGCCAGTTGAACATTTTTTAAAGTCTTAGTTACCCCTTCTAATTTGCTAGAAAACTCACCGCCTTTCTGACCTCGAATTTCCCCAAAAGAGCAAGCTCCCGCACCTCGGCAATCTGGTGTATACTCCATAGAAATAGTATAGCTGTCCGTTTTCGCTTCGCTTTGATAGTAAAGCTTGTCCGGAATAGGAAGCCGGCTGGGGAGGAAAATGGGTACTTGTGTTTTGCCTTTTAACTTTTTCAAAATTTGACTTACCGGAACAGCCGTACCCGCTACAGCAACAGATTTGGTTTCCGGCGGTCGCTGCGACAATTCGGACGCACCAAAAACTCGCGATACAGGTACTAAAACAGTCAATACACAGGCCGAAGTCGCCAAAAGTAATAATTTATTGTTCACTGTTTTTTGCCTTGATGTCTAAACAGTCCAGTTTTTCGGTAAAGCGCATTCACCTATTTACAACGATACTCCAAAATACAAAGCTCACAATAGGCATTCAGAAAAAAAGCAAGTTTATTTTTTTTTACAAATTAACTAAAATATGCAGTTACCGATAAAATAGAAAAGGCGACAAATTTAGGAAGAGAACGTGGAACTGCAAGATTATTTACGCCAGCACGGATTGGAAACCTTGTCCGAAACTTATCATATCAAAGTTACCCGCCACCGCCAATATCCCGATCTAGTCTGTCTGAAATACTCGCAGATAGAATCTCCCCTGGGCGAAAAAATAGTCCAGCAGTGCCGAGGCATTATTTTAGATTCATCTCACGATTGGCAGATAGTTTCTTATCCCTACGACAAATTTTTTAATTACGGAGAAATTCACGCCGCTGCAATTGATTGGAGTCATGCCAAAGTTTATGAAAAACTAGACGGTTCTCTGATTGTACTGTATTTTTACAAGGGAGAATGGAGAGTGCAATCTAGCGGCACTCCCGACGCTGCCGGCGAAGTTAACGGTTTTGGATTCAGCTTTGGCGAACTTTTTTGGAAAGTCTGGCAAGAATTGGGATATCAATTGCCGGAAGAAACCGACCAGTGTTTTATCTTTGAATTGATCACGCCTTACAATAGAATAGTTGTCCAGCCCAAAAACAATCAAATCGTGCTGCACGGGGTTCGCAACACTCAAACGCTGCTAGAAACCGACCCGAGTATTTGGGCAAATAAATACGGATGGGAATTGGTCGCATCCTATCCTTTAACTAGCTGGAAAGAAGTTATCGAAGCGGCTCAACATTTAGATCCGATGGATTCGGAAGGGTATATTATCTGCGACACTAACTTCAACAGAGTTAAAGTTAAGTCTCCGCAATATGTGGCGATTTCCCATCTGCGCGAAGGGTTTTCGACCCGCCGCCTGATAGAAATTGTTTTAACTAATGAAGGAGAAGAGTTTTTAGCTTATTTTCCTGAGTGGAGTGAGTTGTATCAACAAGTTAAGGACAAATATCAATCTTTGGTTGAAGAAATCGAGGAAGCTTACCGACAGCACGAACATATCGAAGTTCAGAAAGATTTTGCATTAGCTGTGAAACATTTGCCGTATTCCGGGATTTTGTTTTCTTTGCGGGCCCGAAGAGTTGCGGGAGTGAAAGAAGCTCTCCGTGATGTTAATATCTATAAAATAGAGGAGCTATTGCGTTTAGATTACATCCATCTAGGTTTATAGTAACGACTACAGTCGTTTCTGGAATGAGGAATTTAGTCCTCACTACGAACGAAGATTAACATTATATTTTAGCTAACCGCAGAAAGAAATGCACCTAATTAAACCTAAGATACAGCTAAAAAGTTTGCTATAGGAGCATTCTTCCTTCTTTCTTCTTCCTGACATCCGTTACATCCGTTACATCCGTTACATCCGTTACAGAATCCGTTGCCGAACTTCCTTCTAATTACCATGAAAAGAGTTATTGTACTTGTCGGTTTACCCGCTTCGGGAAAATCTCAATTTGCTAGGGAATTGCTGCTGTCTGAACCTGGAAAGTGGGTGCGTAGCAATAAAGATTTGCTCAGAGAAATGGCTCACGCTTCTCATTGGTCGCCGGCCCATGAAAAGTTTATTGTGCAGTTGAGAGATACGATTATTTTGATGGCTTTGGAAAGCGGCAAGCACGTCATTGTTGATGATACTAATTTCGGACCTCACATCGAGCATATCAAACAGTTGGTTAAAGGTAAAGCCATTGTCGAAGTTAATGATTCTTTCCTGCAAGTTCCGGTTGAAGAATGTATTAAACGGGATTTGAAAAGGCTTAATTCGGTGGGTAAAGAGGTGATCATAAAGATGTACAATAAATACGTGCGGGTTCCCGTTGGGCCACCGGAATATAACCCGGATTTGCCGGATGCAATTATTGTTGATATGGACGGTACGCTGGCACTTCTCAACGGCAGAAATCCTTTTGACGCTTCGATGTGCGATCGCGATTTGCCCAATCCGCCAGTTTTAGATACCGTTCGCAAGTGGCAATCCAGCGCCCATATTATTGTAGTGTCGGGCCGAACAGATGACTGTCAGCCTCAAACTGAAAAATGGTTGCAGCAGTATCAGGTCAATTATGCCGCTCTTTATCTGCGGAAAACCGGAGATATGAGGAAGGATGCGATTATGAAGGAAGAGTTGTATCGGCAGCATATGGAAGGGAAATATAACATTAAATTTGTTTTGGACGATCGCCAGCAAGTGGTTGATATGTGGAGACGCTTGGGATTAACGGTATTCCAAGTAGATGAAGGGGATTTTTAAGACAGGGTTTGTTGGCGCGGGCGATCTCCCAACTCCTAATACTACAATCAAAGTAACCCGGAATAGCTCTAATTCATCTGCGTTAATCTGTGTTAATCTGCCCTCATCTGCGGTTAAAAAAAGAAAACTTATTAACCGCAGATGAAAAGGGATTCACGCTGATTCACGCAGATTAAGAGAAGAGAGATAGGAATAATTCCGATGCTAACAGATTTGATATTATTTACTTATCGCCTCCAAGCCAGCCAGCGGTTAAACAAATTTTTCACAAACGGCGTCAAACGAGTGCGATTGTAAGCATCTCCTGCTTTCCGAATTGCCTCAGCTTGTGTCGGATACGGGTGAATTGTGCTAGCAATCTTTCCCAAACCAATATTGTTAACCATTGCCAAAGTAATCTGGCCGATCATATCCCCAGCGTGTCGCGCTACAATAGTTGCACCTAATATTTTATCGCTGCCTTTTTTGACGTGAATTTTCACAAATCCTTCCTCTTCGCCGTCAATAATTGCCCGATCGACTTTATCGAAAGGAATCAAAAACGTATCGATATCAATCCCTGCGGCTTGCAACTCGCGATCGCCCAATCCGACGCGCGCAATTTCCGGGTCCGTGTAAGTACACCAAGGTATCGTCAAAGCGCTGAGTTTTTTGCGCCCGAAAAATAGAGTGTTTTGAATCACTATCCTCGCGGCAAAATCAGCAGCGTGAGTAAATTTATGTTTCATGCAAATATCGCCTGCGGCATAAATGCGGGGATTAGTAGTTTGCAAGTTGTCGTTGACAAAAACGCCAGCTTGTGTATCGTATTCGACACCGACAGCCTCCAGATTCAATCCTTCCACGTTGGGCGATCGCCCTGTACTCACAATAATTTCATCTACTGTTACCGATGCTTCCTTACCTTGAGATTTATAATAAATTACTTTGCCTGCATTTGTTTTCTCAACGCGCTCTATTTGGGATTCTAGTATTAGTTGAATTTCTTCGCGTACAAAAGCCTGCTGCACGATTTTAGCAGCATCCGCATCTTCCTTGTCTAAAATCTGAGCATTTTTGTGCAGCAATACGACTTCCGAACCCAGCCGCCGAAAGGCTTGAGCCAATTCGCAGCCGATCGGCCCTGCGCCAATTACTGCCAAACGCTGAGGTCTTTCTGTGAGGTTAAATACAGTTTCATTTGTCAGATATCCAGCTTCCTGCAAGCCGGGAATTTGTGGTTGTAGCGCCCTTGCACCTGTGGCAATTACTGCTTTTTTAAAGCGGAGAGTTTGACCTGCAACTTCTATGGTAGAATTGCTAGTAAAACGACCAGAACCTAAGAAAACATCTACTCCTAATTTGTGCTGGTAGCGTTGAACAGAATCAACATCGCTGATTCCCGCCCTGATGCGGCGCATCCGTTCCATCACAGCGGCAAAATCCACTTCTGCACCGTCAGAAACATGAACGCCAAATTTACTGGCATTCCAGATCTCGCCGACAGTGCGGGACGATCGAATTAAAGCTTTTGACGGCACGCAACCGACATTCAAACAGTCGCCGCCCATTAAATGTTTTTCAATTAAAGCAACTTTCGCGCCCAAACCTGCGGCACCTGCAGCCACAATTAATCCGGCGGGTCCGGCGCCAATTACTACTAAATTATAAGAACTAGCCGGTTGCGGATTTACCCAATCTGGCGGATGCAAATAGGAGACTAATTTCTGGTTGTGTTCGTCCATCGGGGGGACAGTTACGCGATCGACTTTTGAGTGCGACATGGGCAAATCCTGCTAATTAAATACTTTCATCCAAAGCCTTGCGGGCAATCCGAGTGATATAGACAGTAACAGCGACCGTAGCACTAAAACTGATGATATTAATCAACCATTTTGCAGCTTCTGCTTGCGGATTGATAGGCTGATTAATCGTACATATCGCAGTAATATCCCCCACCAAAGAACCCGAGTAAACATACAAGATTGTTGCCGGAATCATGCCGAAGGAACCTAGCACATAATCTTTTAAAGAAACCTGAGTAATCCCTAAAGCGTAATTTAATAAATTAAACGGAAGTAAAGGACAAAGACGAGTCAAAAAAACTATTTTTAATCCTTCTTGGGAAACTGCGCGATCGAGAGCTTTAAACTTAGGATAAGCTTCCATATATTTTACCACGCGATCGCGCGACAAGTATCGCCCGATCAGAAAAGCAAACGTAGCACCTAAACTTGCCGCGACAAACACGTAAATCGAACCCCACCACAAACCAAAAATCACCCCGCCTCCCAGAGTCAACACAGAACCAGGTATAAATAGTACAGTAGCTAGGTTGTAGGTGACAATAAAAGCTACTGGGCCCCAAGCGCCTAGATACTCGATCTGCATTAAGACATTTCTTAAAAAATCTTGAACATAAAAAGACCTAATTGCTAGAATTAAGATAGCAACTAATGCGGAGAGCGAAAAAAGCAATAATATTCGTTTAAAACTTCCCCTAGCAAAATCTCGAATTTGTTTGATTGGCATGACTCACCCGCAAATAGCTCTCAGCATTATACTACTCTTCAATCTCAAATTTCAAATCTCAAATCTCAAATCTGATAACTAACCCCAAAATAAATCACCCATGACAGCAAAAACCCAACTCCCCACCCCCGACTATTTCGACACCAAAAAAGTAAGCAAAGTCTGGCGAGTTCCCTACCAAGAACGCGCCGCTGAAGCTAAAGAATGGGCGGAAGAATACAGCATCCAGCCCGCCACCAGCGACACAAATCAGATTTGTTTGCTGATAATCGATGCCCAAAATACCTTTTGCTTGCCCGAATTTGAACTATTTGTGGGCGGGCGTTCCGGTAGCGGTGCTGTCGATGACAACCTGCGGCTGTGCGAATTTATCTACCGCAATTTAAACGCAATTACAACCATTGCGCCGACAATGGACACCCACACTGCCATGCAAATTTTTCATCCAATCTTTTGGATAAATGAAGCTGGCGAACACCCCCTCCCAGCCGCCACATCAATTACTTTAGAAGACGTGCAGCAAGGCATCTGGAAAGTCAATCCAGCCGTCGCCCACAGCATCGCTAATGGTAACTATTCGGCACTGCAAAAACACGCACTCCACTACGTGAAGAAACTCAGCGAAGATGGCAAATATCCCCTGACAATTTGGCCGTATCACTCAATGCTGGGCGGCATCGGACACGCCCTGGTTTCCGCCGTGGAAGAAGCAATATTTTTTCACAGCATCGCCCGCAACAGCCAAGCACTTTTTGAAATCAAAGGCGGGAATCCGCTAACAGAAAACTATTCTGTTTTGCGGCCGGAAGTCTTAGACGGACCCGATGGCAATTCTATTGCTCACAAAAATGCTTCTTTTATTGATAAGTTGCTAGGTTTTGATGCGATAATTATTGCTGGACAAGCGAAAAGTCACTGCGTTGCTTGGACGATTGATGATTTGCTGACTGAAATTTTAGCGCGAGATAGGAAGTTAGCTAAGAAGGTTTATTTACTGGAAGATTGCACTTCGCCTGTGGTTGTTCCGGGTGTTGTTGATTTTACGGAACAAGCAGATGCAGCTTTTCAAAGATTTGCGGCGGCGGGAATGAATGTGGTTAAATCTACTCAGTTAATTCTTGACGATTAAAGACGCATCTAAATTAGACCTCTTGCAAAAATAAATAGGACGGGCTCTTCGGCCCATCCCACAAGAAAAAATAACTCTTGTGGGATGGGCATCTTGCCCGTCCCATCAATTGATGAAAAGGATTTTTGCCAGAGGTCTATTGAATACAGAGACGGGCAGGATGCCCGTCCCACAATAATTGTAGAAAAATTGACTGTCAAATTAGATGCACAACAGCTTACACTATTCACCAGAGGCGGTAAGTTTTGTTGGCTTGGTAGTCTGCTGCGATCGCATTTAACTGATTACTGATGATATCATATCCGCTAAATCACTTACTATAGAAGTGTAATCAAGGAGTTTCCCGATGATTGAAAGCGAAATTTATAGTGTTGTTCTTTTTCGGGAGGCGAGTGTGCCAGCAATTTCAAAACTATCGGTGGCGATCGCAACGACTCTTCTGAGCACAGTTGTAACTGCAACCCAAGCCTACGCAGTTCCCGTAACCTACGATTTCACCCTCACTGTTACTAAAGGCGGGTTAGCGGGCAATACATTCAACGGTTCTTTCAGCTACGATGATGCCAAATTGAAGGGAAGGGGAGTGGAAGAATTGGGAATTACTGAGGGATTAACGGCCTGCATAAATTACCTGGGACGCACTTATCGCGAAACCGATGATACCAGTTATCCTACCTTTCCCACACTCAGATTTGAGGATGGCAAGATTACACAACTAAACTTTTGGATTCAGCAGAATAAGCGAGTTAATTGGTGGAATTTACCAGGATGGGAAGTCAAGCTGTCTGAACCTCGAATGAGTGATTCAACTGTTCCCAATTGTCAAAAACGCTGAGGCGTGGCCAAGCTGCGATCGACAACAAAAGCATAGGAAGAAAATATCATGACTCAATACGATTACATTGTGATTGGTGCAGGTTCGGCAGGTTGTGTTGTTGCCAATCGTCTGACAGAAGATCCTGAAACCACCGTGTTGTTGATCGAAGCGGGTAATCCGGCTACTAAACCAGAAATTCAAGTTCCTGTAAGCTGGATCGGCTTACTGGGAACTGAAGTGGACTGGGCATATTTCACAGAACCAGAACCGTATCTCCATGGACGCAAAATATTTCAGCCGCGCGGAAAAGTTGTCGGTGGCAGCAGTTCGATCAATGCCATGGTCTACATTCGCGGAAATCGGCTGGATTTCGATAGTTGGCAAGCATTAGGCAATCCCGGCTGGAGTTATGAGGATGTCTTGCCCTACTTCAAGAAATCAGAAAATCAGCAGCGAGGCGCGTCCGAATTTCACGGTGTTGATGGATTCTTGAGCGTTACCGATCCGATCGCAACTGCCGTCACCTCACAGCGATTTATCGAAGCAGCAGCGCACATCGGCTATGCTATCAACCCCGATTTCAACGGCGCACAACAAGAAGGTGCAGGACTGTATCAATTAACTATCAAAGATGGGAAGCGACACAGTGCAGCAGCAGCATTTCTAGTGCCAATTCTCGATCGCCCTAATTTAACCGTGCAAACTGGTGCCCTAGTCACTCGCCTATTATTTGAAGGAACGCGCACGGTTGGGTTAGAGTATCTGCTTGAAGGAACGCTGCATCAAGTTTATGTCGATCGGGAAGTAATTCTGTCAGCGGGTGCCTTCGACTCACCTAAACTGCTGATGTTGTCTGGAATTGGCAATGCAGAATACTTGCGATCACTCAATATTCCCGTCGTTGCTGATTTAGCCGGTGTGGGTCAGAACCTTCAAGATCACGTCGCTGTTCCAGTGACACATCAAGCCACTCAAGATTTGCAACCCGCCCTAACCAGCAATATCGCAGAAGCTGGAATGTTTTTGCATACTGAAGGTAATTTAGATGCTGCGCCAGATTTACAGTGTTCCTCAGGCCCAGTGCTGTGGGTTCCTCCTGGCTATCCAAACCAAGGGCCGGGATTTACCAGCATAGCCTGTTTGAATCATTCCCAGAGTCGCGGTAGCGTCACCCTGCGTTCGATCGATCCCACAGACTCACCTTGCATTCGGATGAACTATCTCGAGAATGAGTCCGATGTGCAAAAGTTGGTGCTAGGCGTGAGAATCATTCGTGAGTTGTTCGGCACCGATTTATTCGATGAGTTCCGAGGCGAAGAAGTGGCTCCCGGTGCCGATGTAACTAGCGATGAAGGACTCCAAGCTTATGTTCGGAAAGTGGCAGATACGAACTTTCATGCTGTGGGAACGTGCAAGATGGGCACCGATCCAATGGCCGTAGTAGATTCTCAATTGCGGGTACATGGCATTGAGGGATTGCGTGTCGTGGATGCCTCGATTATGCCAAGGATTACTACAGGAAATACGAATGCACCCACCATCATGATTGGTGAAAAGGCAGCCGATTTGATTAAAGCCGCAGGGCGTGTTACAAAGGGACAACCCAGGGCGATTAGCGCAGAGTACAACTCCGAAGCAACCGCACTTATTAGCGCGATCGCTCATCATTAGTTGAAGTTAGCACGACGACTAGCAGGCGCATCCTTATCGGATTGAAGCATATATCATCGAGCAACGTAAACCAGGTCTTGAAAATGATTACCTTGTACACAGCACCATCCTTTGAGGAACTACCGAGCCTCAGCCCACCCTGTCTAGAGCTTGAAACTTGGCTCCGCATGGCAAAGCTGCCCTACAAAAAGGTGATTATTACAGCACAAAGTTTTGAGCTTGCTCCCAAGGGTAAAATTCCCTTCATCGACTATCAGGGAAACTCGATCGGTGATGTTTTTCTAATCATTGAGATGTTCAAGCAAACAGAAGGAATTGATCTCGATGCTAGTTTAACTCCCGTTGAGCGAGCTACCTCTCTAGCCTTCGGCCGCACGATCAAAGAAAACACCTACTGGGGAGGCGTGGAGACTCGCTTTGGCATAGAAGAAAACTGGTCACACTATCGCTCATTGGTTGCACGGGCGCTTTTCCCTGAAGCGACGCTAGACGTATCAAAACCGTTTGCCGAAGAGTTTCGTAAAACGATTATCTCTCAGATGCAAGCTCAGGGAATCGGTCGTCACAGTCATGAAGAAATCAGTCAGATAATCAGCGCTGATTTTCAAGCCCTTTCGGACTTTCTGGCAGACAAACCGTTTTTTATGGGAGATAAACCCACCACATTAGATGCAACTGCCTACGGTTACATTGGTAATTTCCTGCTGCCACGCTACCAAGGTGCGATTGTTGATGATCTGCTTGGGCGATCGAATCTTTGCGAGCACTCTGAACGAATGAATCAACTGTTTTTTAGTAACTGCTCATGAAACCAATCAATCGCTGTTTAGTTTCGGCTCAGTTTCATGAGCTAATCCCGTTGATTCAAAGTTTAATTGATTCAGTCCGGGACGCATAACGGTTTAACAAGGCTTTGAGATTGCTTCGCACAGATCGCAATGAAATAATTACATTGTCTGTGCATAAGTCCTCTAATTAATGGAGTTACTCGGATGATTCATCACCTTTCTATTTCTGCTCAAAACCCTCAGCACGTTGCCCAAGTTCTAGCTGAAATTCTACAAGGACAACCGACACCCCATCCTTTTAATCCAGGCGGCTATATCATTTTTCCATTTGATGAATATGGTACAGAAATTGAAGTTTATCCTTTGGGAACTGAGATAGTACCGGGTGATAGTGAGGAACTACGTGCGTACATTCAAAATACGGCTGCTTCTCAATCTACAGCAACTCATGCGATGTTGTCTGTCCCTATTAACGTTGAACAAATTGAGCAAATAGCGGCTCGTGAAGATTGGCTTGTACAACGCACTAGCTTCGGCTTTGATTTCATGATGCTTTGGGTGGAAAACAGATTGTTGATAGAGTTACTAACTCCAGAGATGACTGCTCAATACATGGCATTTACCCAACGAGAAAATTTGAGAAACTATTTTGTTTTCCCGGATAGCCCGGATGCACCCAAAAGTTGACAGGTTGCACTCCAAACCAAGCACCCTTAAACATGAGGGTGCGCTTAACTATCCCATTTATCTCGAGCTATCCAGGGAGTTATTCTGATGATTCACCACATTTTAATTGCCGCTCAAAAGCCGCTTGGCTGGCGTCCTGGCATAAATTGGGAACGGTAATTCACGCATCGCGATCGCATTGGAACGATCGAGAAATAGAGGAATCCGGGGCAGCCGAAATTCACCTCTATGGATCGCGAATTAAATAACTTACAATTTTAATTGTTATTGTGGGATGGG
>NZ_JANMZH010000041.1:0-5463 GCF_031383065.1 Microcoleus sp. OTE_8_concoct_300
TCTCTGTATTCTCTCCCTCTGCGTTCTCTGCGCCCTCTGCGGTTAAATCATTCCGATGCAACCGGAAACGATATGACTAATGACTAATGACTAATGACTAATGACTGTGAGTTGTAGGGTGCGTACCGATAATACCCTAAAAATCAAAATAAATATAAGGCAAACCGCCTGCGGGAGCCAACACCCAAACCGCATACAAACAAAGCGGCACTAACACCAATTTCATCGGCCAATTTAACTCTAACTTCAAACCCCGACTCAACGCATAATTCCCCAGCATCGCCGCAGCCAAAGCCGCCAATATCCAAGTTAAATGCACTCTTTCCAAACCCAAAGCTTCCACATAAACTTTATCGGCAAACTGCACGTCAGCAGTGTGTCCCCACAAATGCGAAATCGCCCATCCAGAATCCTTTAAATCGGGAAGGCGGAAAAATATCCAACTACCAAAAACCATCGCCTGAGTCAACAGCCAACCGATCGCAATCCCGATCGGATTTTCCCACAAAAACTCCAGCCGCAACCGCTTAAACAGCACATCAGTCAGCCGATGAACCGCCAAAGCCAAACCGTGCAAACCTCCCCACACAATAAATCCCCAAGCCGCCCCGTGCCAAATTCCCGCAATTAACATGACGAGGGACAAATTCAGACAAGTGCGCCACAAACCGACTCGGGAACCCCCCAAAGGAAAATACAAATAATTGCGCAACCAATCCCCTAAAGTCATGTGCCATCGCCGCCAAAAATCGGCTATGCTGGCACTAAAATAAGGGAAATCAAAATTTGGTGGCAAATACCAACCCAGCAGCAAAGCAGTACCGCGCGCCATGTCAACATAGCCACTAAAATCGAGATAAAGTTGCAGCCCGTAAGCAAAAATCGCCAGCCACAAATCCTCGCTACCCGCCCGCTGCAAGTTGGTAAAACTTAAATCGACATAAATTCCCAAGTTATCTGCGAAAAGACCTTTTTTTACTGCACCAAAGGCGATCGTCCAAAGTGCCTCAGAAAGGCGATCGGGCGTCGGAAATTTCTGGGTTTTCAGTTGATAGATCAAGTTGTGATACCGAGTAATCGGGCCGGAAATCAGTTTCGGAAAAAACAACTTGTAAGCAGCAAAGTGCAGCAGCGAAGTAGCAGCAGGTGCGCCTCGGTACACGTCAATCAAATAAGCAATGCACTCAAAGCAAAAGAAACTCAATCCCAGGGGTGCGATGACGTGACTTTTCACCCAGTCAGCACCGTCGAGAGCAAAAGGCCAATTTAACAAAGTGCCGATCGAACTCAATAAAAAAGGCACATACTTAAAGCCCAGAAGCAGCAACACATTCAGGCAAATTCCTATCCACAGCAGCCACAAACGGCGGCGGTTCCAAGATTCATTAGCAATCCGCCAATCCAGAGGTTCTCCAATCGCCATCGCCAAGCAGTAATTAAACAGCATGCCGACTAACAGCAGAGGAATGTACCAAATTTGCAGCGAAGCGTAAAAAATCAGACTAGCGGCTAGCATGATGAACAGCCGCCACCACAGCACCGGAACCAACCAGTAAGCCGCAAATAAAACTACCAGAAACAGGGCATATTGAAGGGAGATGAAAGTCATACCATTTGAGAATTGAGAATTGAGAATTGGGAATGGCTTACTCTGTAGGGGTTTGGAGCTTGCTTAGAGTTGCATTATTTTTTTTAACAGGTGTCATTTTTCACTAATAAATAAGCTCGGATATTCGATCGAGAGACGGCGCCGCACCCAAGGCTTGTCAACAATCCGGCTAAAAACCTCTGTCTCTCTGATTTTTCCCGCAGCCTCGATCCTCTTCGCATCCGCCTTAAAAAGGGGGATTTTGAAAGTGCTTCCAGTTCCACCCTTCTTAAGGTAGGGGGGATCGAGACTCGCTCAACTAGCGAGATTTATTATGGATTTTAGCCGCTGACACGAAAAAAGGCACTGCCTAAGTCCCTACTATATTGTCGGCAACTGAGAACTGCTATATTTTACAGCACCAAGGTTAAATGCTGTTGCAAATTAAATAAATATTGCTTGCTATCAAACAATACCAATTTTAAAAAGTCTTGCTACAATCCTCTGTCTTATACCAATTATTAATTGTCGCAGATACCCCTCACGACTTAGGCAAAGCCTCAGTCGCTACAGATGCTCGCGTACAATCTATATATAGCGGTTCGATCGCGTGGTGAGGTATGGGGGCGAGTCCTATGCCTATGCCCTATGCCCTATGCCCTATGCCCTATGCCCTATGCCCGCGAGAGTACCTCATCTTTCGCTCGAAAGGCTATATATGTAGCACTACTTTTCAGAATTATTATAAATTAACTGCTGCCTTATTGAGAGTGGATTTAATTTGATCGATCGCCTGCTCGCGGGAGGTATTCGTTTTAGAAAGCACCACCCCTGTAGCGGTAGACAAATCCTCCTCTTCCCAAATTTTTCAATGTTTGGAAGTCATCACCATAGCAGGTATTTGGCAAGTAACCCGATCGCATTTCAACTCTTCCAAAACCTCAAATCCGGTCAGATCCGGCATCATAACGCCCTTGAAAAATTGCGATCAGTCGCTCAAAAAGCAGCCGATCGCAATTTTTCAACTTTCTTGGCTGCCTCGATCGCCGTACAATGAATTCGTGCCCAGAAGTTTTTCAGCAAATACCGAAAAACTATCTTCATCCTCCCCCATCAAAACTTTTGCTGCTGAATCCGGCGCTGACGAGGGAGAATTTGCGATCGCCCGCAGTATTTCATCTCCCTTAGCTGCGGACATTTCCAAAGAGTTTTCTTCATCTGGAGCATACACGATCGGCAGTTTGACAAAAAAAGTCGAACCCACCCCGGGCGAACTGGTAATGTCAATACTTCCCCCCAGAAATTCCGCCAGTTTTTTGCACAGAGACAATCCCAATCCGGTGCCTTTGACGCCCTTCTGCAATGGATTTTCTATTTGGACAAATTCTTCAAAAATCCGTTTTTGGTCTGCTGGGGAAATGCCAATGCCCGTATCTGCAACTGAAAAAGTAACTGTTTCCCCCTCTCCTATTTCCGCAGCAACTCGAACTTCGCCTGCTTCGGTAAACTTGAGGGCATTAGAAATCAGATTGCGCAAAATCTGAGAAACTTTTCCCTCGTCGGTTGTGAGGGTGGGAAGTTCTAGAGGCGCTTCAAAAATCAGAGTAACGGCCGAGTTTTGGGGAAGCAGGGGGCGCATCATTCCTCGCAGCGCGCTGAACAAATCTTCGACTTCAAAATCAGCCACGCGAAGAGTTAGTTTTCCGGCTTGCACTTTGGCTAAATCTAACGAGTCGTTGACAAGTTCTGCGAGAGACTCAGCGGATTTGTGTATGTAATTTACTTGCTTCTCCTGTTCTGCTGAAAGTTCTCCGTCGAGGCGATTTAACAATATTTCCGAAAGCAGCAGGATTACCGTTAGCGGAGTGCGAAACTCGTGGCTCATATTGGATAGAAAGCTGCTTTTTAGTTGGCCCTCTCGCCGGAGAGATTCGGCTTTCTCGTTCAATTCGGCGTAAAGTGCCACGACTCCACGATTGGTATCTTCTAGTTGTTGATTTAATTGTATGAGTTCTTCTTGACGCTGGCGGAGTTCCTCTAAAGTGCGAAGTAATTCTTGATTTTGCTGCTGAATTTCGGCGTAGGGATCTTCGGGAATTTGGCGCGTTAGTTTGTCAACTAATTGATTTAGTTCGATCGCACTCAGGGCAGGCATATGTTTGGAAAAGTGCTTAATTAATTGTACAGCCGTGCCGCGATCGGGCGCCGAATCGATTTCCACCTCGTCCATCAACCGTTTTGCTGCTGCTAAACCGAGTCCCGCACCGGTCCCGGATCGAAAATTGGGGATCAACACAACCGCTAAATCAGCAATTCCCGGCCCCGTGTCAGAAATCCGAGTCCGAAAAATTTGGGGCGATTCCCCTTCCACAATGAATTCTACTTTGCCACCGCCTGCATATTTGAAAGCATTGCGGGCAATTTCGGAAACTGCTGTGGCGATGCGGGTTTGTGCTTGGGAATCGAATCCCAGCCATGCGGCAATTTGGCGAGCTTTTTGGCGTACTTGTACGATGTCTTGTTCAAAGCGGACTTCCGCCGTCAGGATTGGGTAACTCACGCTGCTTCTCTTACCTTGGCTACTATAACTGTTATGTCATCGCGAGTGCGTTTGAAGTCCCGGTAGAGCACGGCTGCAATTAAAGCAGGATGTCTGGCGCCTAAACCCGGGTAGTGGTTTAAATTCCACTGCGCCGCCAAACCGTCGGAGTGCAGGATGAGTAGGGACTGCTGCGACCAAGTATAGACAAATTCTGCTACTTTTGGCATCATCGAAAATTTTGGCTCCCAAACCCCTTCTTCGGCGGACGGCTTTACTATTTAATTTTAACATTTCACAAAATATACGCTAAAATGTGAGGTATGGAAAAAGCTTACTGTTATCGATTTTACCCAAAGCCAGAACAAGAGTCGCTATTGCGGCGTACCTTAGGGTGTGTAAGATTGGTTTACAATAAAGCTCTCCACGAAAGAACTCAAGCCGGGTACTAAAGGCAAGAAAGAATAGGATACAGTCAAACTTCCTCAATGTTAACGTCTTGGAAAAAACAAGAAGAATTAGACTTTTTAAATGAAGTTAGTTGTGTTCCTTTACAGCAAGCGTTGAGACATTTACAAACTGCTTTTACTAATTTATTTGCTGGTCGTGCTAGGTATCCTAACTTTAAGAAAAAACATCAAGTAGGAAGTGTAGAGTTTACTAAGTCTGCTTTTAAATTTTAAAACGGACAAATTTATTTAACTAAATGTTTAGAACCTTTACCTATTCGATGGTCAAGACAAATACCTTCATATTGTGAACCTAGTACGGTAACGATTAAATTACATCCATCAGGACGTTGGCAGATATCAATGAGATTTGATGACCCAACTATTAAACCCTTACCTGTTAGCGACAAAGTGATAGGAATTGATTTAGGAATTAGTAGTCTTATGATTACTAGCGATGGGGATAAAGTCGCTAATCCTAAACAGTTTAAGAAACATTACCGAAGATTGCGTCAAGTCCAAAAAATTATTTCTCGAAAACAGAAAGGGTCAAAAAATAGAGAAAAATCAAGAATTAAGGTAGCTAAGGTTCACGCTAGAATAACCGATAGCAGAAAAGACAATTTACATAAGCTAACGACTCAATTAGTTCGTGAAAACCAAACGATTGTACTTGAAAATTTAGCGGTGAAAAACCTGTTAAAAAAACCCAAGTTAGCGCCAGCTATATCAGATGTAAGTTGGGGAGAAATAACCAGTCGATTAGCTTACAAATGCCGTTGGTATGGGAGAACCTATATTAGACCTCTTGCAAAAGTCCTTTTCATCAATTGATGGGACGGGCAAGATGCCCATCCCACAAGAAAAAATAACTCTTGTGGGATGGG
>NZ_JANMZH010000043.1:0-1973 GCF_031383065.1 Microcoleus sp. OTE_8_concoct_300
ACTTGGTTCTTTTGGGTCAGGTACATAACAATCTTTTCGCTACTGTTATAAATATACAGCGAAATGGCAGGATAAATCCTGCCTATCAGTTTTCCTCCCAGGTCTAAAGATGCAGGGTTTCCAACGAGGATTTTCTATGAATTATGCAGAGCGGCCCACACCAGCTGCAGCACCCATTTGAGCCCCGTCAGCCAATCCCACCAACTTAGCGCTCAACTCCCACATCCGCTCGCCTTTTTCATCATCGCGGGCCTGGGGAGAAACCTTCTGCACAAAAGACTTGCCATCTTTTTTCTGGCGGTTCCCCCAACTCCAATAAGCCCCAGATTGCTTGTATTCTGGATCAGCAACCACCATCGCCAGCCTTTCCCCCGCCAACTCCTGCGACACGTAACCCCCCGTGATATTCTTCTGAAACAGCGGGAACAGCTTCTGAAATAGGGGATAGTGATTGCGGAACAGCGGCGTATCCGCCACGCATCCGGGATAAAGCGAAGTGAAAGTAATCCCCGTAGATTCGTGAAAGCGGCGGTGCAATTCCCGCATCGTCAACACGTTGCAAACTTTGCTATCTTTGTAAGCCTTGACCGGTTCAAACTTCTTGCCGTCAACCATCGAAATCGGGTCTTTGAAACCCGCTTCAAAACCCTCAAACTTGCCCAAATCCGGGCGCGGCGGAATCTTCCCGCCCAACTCGTCTGGATTGTGAGTCACAGTTCCCAAAATCACGATTCTCGCATCGGAATAATAGGAAGGCTTCATATTTTCCATCATCAGGTTGCACAGCAGGAAATGACCCAGGTGATTGGTAGTCATCGTCAACTCATAACCCTCCGGGCTCCGCAGCGGTTCCTTAATCAAAGGCATATAAATGGCCGCGTTACACACCAAAGCGTCCAAAGGCCTGCCGCTTGCCTTAAATGCCCGAGCAAACCTGCGCACGCTCTCCAAATCGCCCAAGTCAATCTGCATGATGGAGAAACTGCCTTCAGGTATGCCCAACTCTTGGGCGGCATCTCCGGCTTTCCCCACGTCCCGACAGGCCATGACTACGTGCCATCCCTTGTCTGCCAGAGCTTTCGCGCCGTACAAACCGACGCCGGAGGAAGCGCCGGTAATGATAACCGTGGATTTGTGATTTTGTGCCATCTTGTTAAAAGCGCTTCCGCTATTGATTATTTTCAGGTACTCAAACGCTGAGCTAGCAGCTCGGATGTTTTGAAATGTCCTACGCTTATTAGGATATGAGGAAACGTTCTCGATCTCAACTGCCTTTTTGCCCAAGGGCAAGATCAAGTCATTTTCGCTCTCTTTGCGGGAGTTGCCCCTCAAACACCGATCCAACATAAGACTGTCATGAAAAAAGTAAATTGGTTGATCGAACAAAATATTTACGATCGTGAAACATAATTTTTAGCCCAATTGCCGAAACAAGGATACATTTACCAAGAAACCAAATATCTCAATTTTTACCCAAAAGCAGCTCATCAATATTTTTCCCCTGATGATTGTGTTTTATTCATGGGAACCCTGAATTTGGGTCGGGATATCTTAAGAACTTCGTGGATTCCGGGAGCTTATATGGACGAAAAGAATCTCCGCTGTTCCAGTTACTACACTTATTTCGGTCAATCCTTGTTAAATAATAAATATTTCCTGATTTCTTTGGGCGAATTGCTCAGAAGTAAAACCTAAATTATGGAATACTTCAAATCCGATGGAGATTTGTTTGTCCGACCTGACAGCAAACGGAGAAATTCGGGGGGCAAGTTTCATCGGATACAGGTTTTTTATTTCTGGACAGATGAATCCGGGGGCTTGTATCCTGGATGCTTTCGGTCATTTCGAGCCGGGGTTTTTAACCTGAATATTTTAAATACCATGCAGTCTCTAGGAAGTGAATTAAAAAGAGACGAAACAACATTGGTATTAGGAATGAGAATTAAATAACTTCCACAAGTTTGTGGGATGGG
>NZ_JANMZH010000112.1:0-1569 GCF_031383065.1 Microcoleus sp. OTE_8_concoct_300
CTTGGATGGAAAGATGTAAAATTTTGGTGAAGAACTTTGAGAGAAGTTTGACAGCGGCGACTGCCAAGCTCAACCTTTGTTTTATTAGGCTGATGATTAGAAGGCTTGCACCCTCTTCTTAGATGTCAAATGGGTTCTATAAAAAACGAGCCAATACCAAGACAACGATTGATTTATTAACTCAGTCCACAATTGAAGCTATTCCATTGCGTAGTGCAATTGGGGTGCTTAAACAGTTAGGAAATGATGTGAAAAATATCAAACTGCTAGCCGCTATTTACGGCATTACGCCCGATGAAGTGATGGAGTTGCTTGCCGAATAATTTGAAACAAAACTTTGCAGCCACCTCTTGACAAGTGGCTGCAATACTGCGATCGTAAGTAACAAGGAAGATTGAGGCGCGACTGCGCGGTGCTATCAACACCGAACAAGTCACGACTTCCCCAATACGTTGTACAAGAACGCTTGGAGCAAAATTATTATGCCACCAATTTCAGGTCAATCGCCAGATGCAGGCGACCAAATTTGCATTGACCGCAAAACGTTTAAGCAATTACTTGCTCTTCTAACTAGCTGTGTGGATGAGCTGGTAAATCCTCGGGACTGTGAAATTTTTCTCACATTCTTAGATACTTACTTATCTGAGAACAACAGTCCTGAACCCCGGAAAGCCTTGCTGCTTCTAAATTATTATCGTGATATTGTACCCGATGCCCTTGAGGAAGTTGTGGATCGGCTGCAAGAAGCAAGAGGAATTTTTAATGTCATCTTGGCCACTAGCAAATTAGGGGGGCAATGACTAGAGCCATTGTAGACAATGTAGACAGCGTTGTAGACACAGTGCTAGACAGTGAACTAGACAACTTGCTAGACGATTAGCAGCAGGATGAAAAGCGTGGGCCGGGGGGGGAGCTAAGCGTGGCCCGCCCCCCCGGCCGCGTCAGAGGTGCGCCGCAGGCCCGCAAGGCTAAAAAAAACCGGGTCGAGTGATACCCGGTAAACAAAAAGGAGAATAAATAAAAATGTAATAGTTAAGAAGGCGGAGAACAAAGGATTTGAAAGATTTTTGATTTTGTTACGTTATACAAGAAAAACTTGATTATGAAACAAAAAGGAAGCAAACACGGCGGTTCGAGGTTGGGGGCTGGGCGCCCTCACAAATGGCAAGGTGGCGAAACAAAATTAGTACGCATACCCGTTGCTTATGTAGACAAGATTTTGCGAATAGTCGCTTATATGGATGCGAATGAAGGACGGTTGCCCACTGATATTGCTTTTCATACTGAAGGGGATTTTTTTTCTATTCCTGGTTATGATGCTTCCAATGAACTGCCTTACCCGGATTTTGACCGTTACAATAAGCGGTATAGAAATAGCACTTGGAATAGCTGATGGCAAAAATTTTGAGTGACCCAAATCTTAGGTCTAGCAACTGGCAAAAATTTTGAGTGGCGGGCGTTCTTGCCTAGATTATGGATTTAATGCAAAAGCTCCGGGAACGTCCGACGCCAAAATTTAGCGAAGCGGTTGCCAGTTGCGGTCGGGTAAGCCCTAGAATATAGAGCAAG
>NZ_JANMZH010000749.1:0-3597 GCF_031383065.1 Microcoleus sp. OTE_8_concoct_300
AGGCAATACAAGTGCGGTGCTTCCCCTGTATGCGGTTGGAGTTTTCACTTCTTTTACTCTGTCCCAATCGGGAATGGTAATTCACTGGTTTAAGGAACGAGGTAAAGGTTGGCAAGTTAGTGCTGTGATGAACGGTATTGGCGCAGTGGCAACAACGGGAGTTTTGGCTGTAATTCTCGCTACAAAATTCCTTTTGGGAGCTTGGGTTGTCGTAGTAACTATTCCGATCGTAGTCAGTCTATTTTTAGCTATTCACCGACACTATCGGTATGTAGCGGCTCGCTTGAGCATTCAGGGAATAGAACCGAGGTCTTATCTTCGTAGACCTAAAGTTAAGACGGTAACACATCCGGCAGTGGTGTTAGTCGGGCAGTTGCACCGGGGAACTTTCGAGGCCCTCGATTACGCTCGTTTAATTGCTGATGAAGTTGTGGCAGTTCACGTGGATATTGGTTTGACCGATCGAGAAAAATTACAATTAGCTTGGAAAGATTTACAGTCTGATATTCCTTTGGAAATTCTGGACTCGCCTTACCGTTCAGTTGGTGAGGCTTTGACGCACTTTTTGACTTTGTTTGAAGAGCAGCGACCGGGAGTATATTTAACACTGATCATTCCGGCTTTTGTGACGCGAAATTGGTGGGAGGGACTGCTGCACAATCAAACTGCTTTCTTTTTGAAAGCGGCTTTGCGGGCTAAAAAAAGTCGGGTTGTAACAACGGTTAGATATTATCTTTAAGTGGGGATGGGCAACCACGGGCGATTGCCCCTACTCCCTAGCAATTAAGACTGGAATGCGATCGGACGCGCTGGCCCAAGAAACCCGGTTTCTTCGCAAAATCTTTGGTTTGGATGCGATTTTGCTAGGCAGAAACCGGGTTTCTGACACCGCTTGGTAAATTATATATAGATTTTATTAAAAATTCAAGTAAAGCGTTGACATATCAAAAATGATATGTTGGGAGTTGAGCCATTAGAAAAGTTGCCTTTCAACTTATACTTGGGGAGTTCGATCGGGACAAATCGCTTTCATGATTCATTCGGGGTCGCGGAATGTCGGCAAGTATATCGGCGGAATGTGGCGCGATCGAGCTTGCGACGCCTGGCCGAAAACTCTGAAACATCCTGAATCCCGGCTTTTCCCGCTGTCTGTGGCAGAAAATCCCGAACTTTTGAGCAGCTACCTGCAAGCGGAAGCAACCGCCGCTAACTACGGTTTTATCAACCGTTTGCTGCTAGCAGAAGTTCTGCGCTGGCGTTTGCGACAAGTTTTCGGCGATGTGGAAGCTCCCTTAGCTTAGTCGCCGCGGGAAGCCCCGCGCCAAACATGGTACGACCTTGAGTGACGGGATGTTCGCTGTGCGAGTCAAGGGGTTCGATGCCCCGCCGACTTTGCAAATAATCTATGCCACCACCCTATTATTTATCATGTTCTGTAAACCGTGTTAACATAATGGAATGTTAAAAGCAGTCAAGGTCAGACTTTACCCCACGGATGCACAGCAAGCTCATTTGGCTCAAGCTTTTGGGTGTGCCCGTTGGGTCTGGAATCAGTCACTTGCGGCTATGTCAATAGCTTACAAAGAGACGGGTAAAGGTTTGTCTGCTCTTGATATGAAAAAGCAGATCCCGTTCTGGAAAGCTGAACACGAATGGCTAAAAACTTGCTATTCACAATGTCTTCAGCAATCTGTGCTAAATCTATCTCAAGCGTTCATTAACTTTTTTGACGGACGTACTGGTTATCCATCTTTCAAAAATCGCCATGGTCGGCAATCCCTTCAATATCCCGCAAATGTCAAACTATTGAGCCAAGGCGAAATTAAATTCCCAGGTTACTTAGGAACGGTAAAAGGTAAAGTTCATCGAGACATAGAAGGAAAGTTGAGGACTGTTACGGTGTCGAGGATGCCTGATGGTCGCTATTATGCTTCGCTATTGGTCGAGGATGGTCTTGACTCGCCAGAACCCAGTAGTAAAGGCAAGACGATTGGGCTTGACTTGGGGCTGATTGATTTTGCCGTCACTTCGGATGGCTCAAAATACCAAAACCCACGGCATCTTAAGAAGCATGAGCTTAACTTAAAACGCAAACAGCGAAAGCTATCTCGCAAAAAGGATAAGACCACGAACAAGCGGCGTAAAGCTCGTATTGCTGTGGCAAAAGTGCATTCTAAAATTTCGAGAGTGCGCTCGGATTTCCTCCACAAGCTGTCCCGTAAGACAGTTAACGAAAACCAAGTTATCGTGGTGGAAAATCTAGCACTGAAAAACATGGTCAAAAATCATAACCTTGCCAAGGCAATTAGTGATGCAGGTTGGGGAATGTTTTGCACCATGCTCAAATACAAAGCAGAGTTTGACGGCAAGACTTATCTAGAAATAGGCAGGTTTTTTCCCTCTTCTCACCTTTGCTCAAATACGCTGCTACAAATCCCAAAGATGGATCTCTGTGTCCGCTCGTTTGATTGCCCTCGTTGCAATCAGCGACATGACCGAGATGTGAATGCGGCGATCAATATCAGAAATGAAGGCTTACGGATTTTGGCGTTGGGAATCAGCGCTACTGCCCTTGGACGCAATGTAAGACCAAAACGGTATGGACGCAAGTCTACTACTGTAGAGGCTGTTGCGGTTGAATTGGGAAGCCCGCGTTCTATCTGTACTCAGATGAACGTCGGGTAATTCACTATACGATTTGCCTCACAATATTACTTTAGCGGAAGGTGCCGGCTGGGTAACGCGCAAAGGCGCTTGTCCCGCACATTCCGGTCAGCCTGTAATTGTACCGGGTTCGATGGGCGCGCCGTCTTATTTGCTGGTTGGTTCGGGGAACGATCGATTTTTGCGATCGACCTCTCACGGTGCAGGTAGGGCGCGATCGCGCTTCGATATGAGTCGCGCAGGTGCTGACAAAACTGACTCCGCTTTGGGATTAATCGGCGTAGATTGCATTACCGGGCGCGAAGAACGCAGAATTGAAGAAGCACCGGCGGCTTACAAGCCAATTCAACCAGTAATTGACGTTCAGGTTGAGGCGCAAATAGTTGGTGTAGTCGCTAAAATGAAGCCAGTGTTAACGTTTAAAGCCTAGGAACGGGGCATTTGAGAATTAAAAATTAAACAATGGTAAGGTGCGCGCGGAGCACCCTACTAATTTTTAATTCTCGGCCCTATTTCCGATACCCCATGCCCTATGAATGATTCTCAAGTATCACCAAATCCATCAAAACCTGTCCATCCCCTAAAGCGGCTGCTGAAGTACGGGCGCCGCTACCGCCTGAAAACTTGGCTGGCAAGTCTCTGTTCGCTGCTGAATAAATTCTTTGATTTAGCGCCGCCAGCATTAATCGGTATTGCTGTTGATGTGGTGGTGAAACAGCAAGATTCTATCCTCGCTCAGTGGGGCATAAAAGATGTCTTTTGGCAACTGGCAATTATCACTCTTTTGAGCGCAATTGTTTGGGCGTTGGAATCTATTTTTGAATATGCCTATGATTATTTGTGGCGCAATTTGGCTCAGGATATTGAACACGATTTGCGTCTGGAAGCTTACAGCCATTTGCAGGAATTAGAATTAGCTTATTTTGAAGAACG
>NZ_JANMZH010000129.1:0-4121 GCF_031383065.1 Microcoleus sp. OTE_8_concoct_300
TCAAACCTTCTTGCCTGGATGATATTTCTTCTATTTTGGCACTTTACCGACCCGGCCCGCTGGATGCAGGTTTAATTCCTCAGTTTATTGACTGCAAGCACGGTAAAGCTGTTGAGTACGATCATCCGCTATTAGAGCCGATTTTAAAAGAGACTTACGGAACGCTTTGTTTTCAAGAGCAAATTATGCGGATGGCTCAAGATTTGGCGGGCTATTCTTTGGGTCAAGCTGACTTGCTGCGGCGCGCAATGGGCAAGAAGAAAGCTGATGAAATGCAGAAGCAAAAGGAAACGTTTATCGATGGGGCAACTAAGAATGGAGTTAGCCAAAGAATTGCTGAAAAGTTGTTCGCGCAGATGCTGCAATTCGCGGAATATTGTTTTAATAAATCCCATTCAATGGCCTATGCCTATATCACGTATCAAACGGCTTATTTAAAGGCGAATTATCCTGTAGAATACATGGCGGCACTGCTGACTGCTAACAGGGGCGATCAGGATAAAGTACAGAAATATATTGCCAATTGTCTCAAGCTGGGTATTGAGGTTGAGCCGCCGGATATTAATAGTTCTGAACTTACTTTTACACCGCTGCCCAAACAGATGACTGGAGGTGCAAAAGATAAAATTTTGTTTGGGGTTTCGGCGGTTAAAAATGTGGGAGAAGCGGCAATTGAAAATATTTTGGCGGCGCGGCAGGAAGGGGGTAAGTTTAAATCGCTGCCGGATTTGTGCGATCGCGTAAATCTCCATTCTGTGAACCGCCGCGCTCTAGAAGCTTTAATTCAATGCGGTGCTTTTGATAAAATTGACCCCAACCGCAATCAATTAGTACAGAACCTCGAAGGGGTGATGAAATGGGCGCAAGAGCGCAAAAGAGATCGAGAAAGCGGGCAAGGTAATCTCTTTGATTTGTTAGGTACGAATAGCTTTGGTAAGTCTGTCAATACCTATGAGTCGGCGCCAAAAGCTAAATTGGTAAAAGATTATGACAAACAGGAGAAGTTGCGTTTAGAGAAAGAATTGCTGGGCTTTTATGTATCAGAACATCCCCTAAAGTTTCTCATGCAAGTAAACCAAGACCCAGATGTTGTGACTCTCGAACAGTTAGCAGATAAAAAGGGGAAAGTATCAGTTATTGTCATGCTCAGCGCTATCAAACTTGTAGTGACAAAAAAAGGCGATGCGATGGCAATTTTGCAATTAGAAGATTTGACACATCAAATAAAAGCTGTTGTGTTCCCCAAGGCTTACGAACAAGTGAAACCTTACATTGTAGAGAATGCTATCTTACAGATTAGTGGAAAAATCGAGAAAGATGGGGAGGAAATTCAGATACTTGTAGACACTGCAAAGCCGGTTGAAACAGTACAGGTTGCAGAGGAAATCGAGACGGAGGAAATCGAGACGGCCCAACCGGAAATAAAAAACCCTTGGCCGACGGAACCAGTCAACGTTGTACGATCGACAAAACCTGTGGAAGTTTTAGAAATGGTCATTGTCAAGCTTACACCGCAGCAAGTACAAGACAGGAAAAAACTCAATGACCTCAAAGCCCTTTTGGAAGAACTTTCCAATCGGGGAGAAGATGCTAGCGTTTCTGTGGGGGGAATTGTTGTCGGTGAATATTCCTGTCAACCCTTTCGCATTAACCGTCAATTATGGGTGCAAAATGGCGAGGGAACTGTTAGCCGTCTCAAGTCGGCTGGATTTGATGCTGGGGTTTTTCCTCTAGACAATCGCGAAGATGCTGCGGTGTTTCGAGAAATGCGATCGCAACTTAATTTGCATTCTTGGGCTAGTGGTTTACTTGATACTGACACCGATCGCCTTCACCAGTATCTCAGTTATCTCGCCCAATTAAACAGACGCCCGCCAAATTAACACTTCGCCGCCATTCCCACCGGTGACTAAAGTTTGACCGTCAGGACTAAAAGCCACCGGATTGCACCCAGCAAGAGAGCACAAACATTCTCCTGTTTCCAGATTCCAGAGTTTAACCGTACCGTCTCGACTGCCGCTAGCCATAATTTCGCCATCGGGACTCATCGCCACCGAAATAACCGCATCAGAATGCCCCCTCAAAGTATTAATCAATTCCCCTGTATCGACATTCCACAATTTAATAGTAGCGTCGGCACTTCCACTGACAATCATCTTGCCGTCTTGACTAAATGCGATCGCATAAACCCAATCAGAATGACCGAAAAAAGTCCGTACACTCTCCCCAATACCTACACGCCAAATCTTGATAGTTGTGTCAGCACTGCCGCTGGCAAGCATCATACTTTGAGGGCGAAAACTAACAGATAAAACCTTGTCAGAATGTCCCGAAAGTTTTTGAACCAATGCTCCGTTGCGCTGGTTCCACAATTTAATACTCTTGTCGCCGCTGCCACTCGCAATCGCTCCAGAGTCGCAACTAAAAGCCACCGAGTACACGGAGCCGTACCGGTGACTGTACGGCGAACCAAAATCGCTATAAAATTCGCGAATCATCGCCTTTTTATCCAGCTTCCACTCAATGACTTTTCTGTCAAAACTGCCGCTAACTAGCATTCTCCCGTCTGGGCTGATTGCCACAGCATCAACCGTTGCGGAATGGCCGAAAAAAGTATGGATGAATTCACCTGTTTGCAGGTTCCACAGCTTAATTGTTTTATCATCGCTGGCACTAGCGAGAATATTGCCTTGAGGATTAATAACAACAGCATTAACCGAGGCTGAATGACCGTGGAGAATGCGCTCGCACTGCCAGTTATTAGACGACAATAATGTCGGATTGCTAGGGGATGGCGCAACATGAATCTTGTGGCGCCGCGCGGGTGAGACGGCGGTTGCTGTATTTGGCTGCGAGTTAGTTACTGGGGAATTAATAGCTATTTTGGTGAGAGAATTATAACTGATTTGAGAGCGGGGATATTGCCCAACATTTACCAAGTCTTGCAAGACTTCAGCAGCGGATTGATATCGCTCTCTTACCGAATCTTTGAGCAATTTATTCAAAATAGTTGCTAGTTTTGGGCTGACTTTTATGCCTTTTTGCGCCAGGTGCGATCGCCAAATCCATTTGCATTCCAAAGCATCGAACAAATCCTTCAGTACCGCCCCAGTTAGCAGGTGAATGCAGGTAACGCCCAAACTGTAAAGGTCGCTCGCCGGATAGGCTTTGCCACTGCGAATTTGTTCGATGGGCGCATAGCCAGCAGTTCCAGTTATCGTCCCAGTTTGCGCCTCAGAAAAGCCGCTAATGTGCTTAGCAACTCCAAAATCTACTAGCACAAACTGACCCCCCCTCGCCGAACCCTGTACAGCAGGAGATTCAGGCACAATTATCCCTTGTATACCACCAGAAGATTGAGGTAAAGAGGCCCCTCCTTTTCCTTTACCAGGAGTCGAGTTGCCATATCCCGCCCCAGCCCCCAAGCTTTGGGGAGTTCTCCGCAGAATATTTTCCGGCTTAATATCCCGATGAATCACCTGCTGCTCGTGAACAAATTGCAAAACAGGCAACAAATTGATCAACAATTCCCAAATCTGTTCTTCGCTAAAAGCTCCCCGCTGCTGCAACTCCTGAAACAAATTATTTCCCTCGATTAACTCTTCCACCAGATACAGACGTTTGGCTTGTTCAAAAGAAGCCAGCAAACTTGGAATCTGCGGGTGTGCTCCGAGTTCGTGCAGCCGGTGAGCTTCTTGTTTAAACAGTGCAGTTGCCTTTTCTAATTCTGCCTTTTCTTGAACTTGGGGGAAAAATTGTTTGATGGCGCAGCGAGTTTCCAACCTATCTTCATCGACAGCTAAAAAAGTTCTGCCAAATGTTCCTTCACCGATAGGTTGAAGGGCGCGATAACGCTCTTTCAGAAGCAATTTAGAGCCGCACGCCAGACAAAACTTGGTTGAGTCAGGATTCTGCGGCTTTTGGCAATGGGGATTGAGACAATAGCTCATCTTTTTTCCGGCCTGAAGATTCCCACCACAGGTGACATACTCCTACACCAACACAAGCTGTCACCAGTGGTGTAGGCGTCTTTGCAGCCCGATGAAGGGTATGCAAAATTTCCTTCGCGGTACTATCATCTATAGCTCCTACTATAGAAAGATTCCCGCCACGGCATTTTA
>NZ_JANMZH010000135.1:0-2574 GCF_031383065.1 Microcoleus sp. OTE_8_concoct_300
TATCGCGGTTCCGTCAACAACAATCTAGCAAAAGCTAAACGCTGCTGTTCTCCCAGCGACAAAATCTCCGCCCAATCTAAATCCGCATCAAAACCGCCCAATCTTTCCGGCAAATCTGCTAAGTTTACTGATGCCAAAACGCGGCGCAATTTTTTCTCATCAACCTCACTGCTGCTGTTGGGATAGAGAAGTTGCGATCGCAAACTACCCAAAATCATATAAGGACGCTGTGGCAAAAACAGCATTTCCCTCAATTCCGGTCGCGCCAAACGGCCAGTGCCCGAGCCCCACAAACCCGCAATTGCCCGCAGCAAAGAACTCTTCCCAGCACCGCTTTGACCGACAATTAACAGTCCTTCACCGGGCTGCACTGCTACCGACAAATCCCTAATCAAAGTCTTTTGATTTTTCGGAGTATCTAAAGTAACGTGTTCTAGTGTCAACTGAGACTCCACTACTACATCTATAGTAGTTCCTCCGGCCTGAGATACGGCTTTTTCCGCTTCCAGAGTATCTGTAAATACAGTCAAACGATTGATACTAGCGGCAAAAGAACTCAGCGGCTCAATCTGAGTTACAATCACTGAAAAAGCGCCTAAAACCTGACTAAAAGCAAAACCTGCTTGAGTGATATCTCCAAACTGGATTTTGCCGGCAAAGTAAGCAGGAGCTAGAAACAAAGCCGGAATAATCACAACAGCATATCCGTATCCCGTGGTAAAATAATCCACATTTCGCTGCCAGCCAATTAGCAAATTAAAGTTGCGGAATACTTCAACAAAGCGCTGCTTTATTTGCGTCGATTCTTGTTCCTCGCCCCCGTAAAAAGCAATAGATTCAGCATTATCGCGAATGTGAACCAGTCCGTAGCGGAAGTTACCTTCTTGTTTAAGTTGGTTAAAATTAAGAGGTACTAATCTTTGACCAAAAATCAGAGTGGCGATAGTCCCCAGAATAGCGTAGATAATCAGGAAAATCGAAAGTGGTTGTGAGATAGACCACAGGATACCTGTGAAAGATATAACATCAACTATTGAACCCAGGATAATGAGCAAAAACGTCAAACTTGTCTTGGTAAATGATTTGACATCTTCAGAAATTCGCTGGTCGGGATTGTCGATTTCCTTTTGGTAATTTATTTCGTAATAAGCCCGATTCTGAAAATACTTATCCAGGAACTTATTAGTCATCCAATCTCGCCAGTAGAGACTCAATTTATCTCGGGTATAGCGGTAAATTACCACAATTGGAGTACCGACTACAAAAACCCCTGCATAGACAAACAGATACTTCCAGTAATTGAGCTGGTCTTTCTTCGCTAGTGCTGTGTTAAAAAAGTTACCGACGTAACTAATTATTACATTCAGACCGCTGACTGACAGCGACAAAAACAGGAGCAAAGTCAATAAAGCCCAGGGGTGCCAGTGCGCAGTCAATCTGTCTTTGAACCAGACAAAAGCACTGAAAGGAATAATTAGCATGAAAGCCACGATCGCAATTGCTGGCGAATTAATAATTCCTTTCAACAAAGTAACTAAGCCCGCCGCAATACTATTGACAAAAGCCGGAAAAAGAGCACCCCCCCCCAAACACACAGCGCTGAGGAGTACAAACATAGCCGCGAAGAGAAATATCAACAACAGCGCCACTAATCCTAAAAAAATTCGGCTGCCTCCCGCCTCTAAAGGATAAAAGTAAGGCTGAGCGATCGCAATAAATCTCTGCCACAACTGACGGTCAAATCGATTCATCTTTGCTTTTTACAGAACTACTCCGACTGTTCTAACATATCAAGTTTTATTACCGATTGTCGCAGTAATTTATTCAATAGTTTAGATAAAAAATTGGTATTACCGAAAGACTAATAGAGCATTAGCCTTTCGGCAGTCAGATCTGAAGGCACTTATGCCCAAGACAATAAAAGTAAGAGTTTCAACAATTAAGAAGGTTCTCATCCTCAGGCCCATTGCTACATTTACAGAGCAATTAGGCCGGGAGAGCAAAAAAATTGGCAGGTTATACCAATTTAATGTGAAGTTGCACATATCTCGATCCCCCTAAATCCCCCTGATAGTCGGGGGACTTTGATCGGAATCTTGTCCCCCCCTTATTAAGGGGGGCTAGGGGGGATCGGATTCTATGCAGACAGATAAGGAAAGTCCTGCAGACATGAAGACCCGCCCGATGCTCACCCTCGACGACTGCCGCAAGATCAGCGCCGCCGCCGAGGCCGAAGCAAAGAAGAACAATTGGATCGTCGCCATCGCGATCCTCGACGACGGCGGCCATCTGCTGCATCTCATCCGCATGGACGGCGCGTCGCCGTTCAACGCGCGCACCGCGATTGCCAAAGGCAAGACGGCGGCGGAAACGCGGCGTTCCACCCTGGTCTGGGAAGAGCGCATCAAGGCCGGCCGCAATTCGATGCTCGGCATGCCGAAGATCACCCCGGTGCAGGGCGGCCTGCCGATTGTGGTGGAAGGAACCTGTATCGGCGGCGTCGGCATCTCCGGCGTGCAATCGCACGAGGACGAGCAGATCGCCGCCGCGGGCATCAAGGCTTTAGGCTGATCA
>NZ_JANMZH010000137.1:0-1156 GCF_031383065.1 Microcoleus sp. OTE_8_concoct_300
CGGCATTCTCGGTTTTGAGGTAATAAAATTTCAGATTTTTTGACTCATAAGGATTGTTGCAGTCTGGGGAATCTCGCAACAGCAAAACTTCAGCTTGTGGCGGCGAGTTTGTCCCTGCGGTTATGGACAGGTAAGCTTTGAAAATGTCTTTAACATAGGATTGAATGCCACCTTCGCTGGCAAATATTTCTAGGAAACAGAATAGGTGATTTGCCGATCGCATCTCAGATTTACCCATTGACAGCGCAGACAATTATTGCAGTATATAGCAATCGTAAATCATCTGTGAATTTCTTACTCCCGGGCCGCGAGTTCGGGGAGGGTTGGGGTGGGGTAAAAAATTTACGACTCCTCCAAGGATTGCTATAGTGATTTTGCGGGTCCGGGCGATCGCCATTATCCACAGCTTTTAAACCATGTCATGATGACTATAATTGCAGGTTTTACAGGCCAATATTTGACTCGCCTACTCTCACCGTTGGTTTTGAGCGACTATCTGCTTTTTTACTAGGGTTTTTTTACTAGCTGCATGGGTGAGCGCGAGACTTTGTTTGCACTTTACTATAATCTACCGTAATTGACTGTAAACTTAATGATTTTTTACAATATCCTACCCCAAGCAAAATTTAAGATTTATTAAGTTGGCGCGGCGCGTCCGACCAGACTGCCGATTAGCATATTGGTGCCGATCGAGGATATCGCATTTTTAGTCTTTGGTAAAAGTATTGTCTATCCACAGGTAGATAGAGAGCCAGTTTTTAACTGTTATCATCAGCCAATATAGAGAGTTAAATTCAATATGACTCGACCAGGTTTTAAAAGCAATTTCTGAAAGATTTTGTCGAAAATTTTCTCCTAAAAATTTATCACGCATTGCAAAAAAATTAATGCTCATAAAGCATTAAAAAAAATCAATATCGTTGATTATTTTGGCAGCGAGGAGATAGTTTGAATATTCATATCTTTTCCGTTCACAAAAGTAGTCTGGCGAGCAGAGTGAGAATTTTTACGAGCATAAAATAAACACGATCTCGTACAATCATGTACAAAGAAAAGCCGCTCACCTAAAACATTAGGTATTCGAGCTTAAACCTAACAAAGCTAATGTTAGGTTGGCAACGTCATATTTACGAGCGACTCTCTCCAAACCAGCCTT
>NZ_JANMZH010000138.1:0-1054 GCF_031383065.1 Microcoleus sp. OTE_8_concoct_300
CGGCATTCTCGGTTTTGAGGTAATAAAATTTCAGATTTTTTGACTCATAAGGATTGTTGCAGTCTGGGGAATCTCGCAACAGCAAAACTTCAGCTTGTGGCGGCGAGTTTGTCCCTGCGGTTATGGACAGGTAAGCTTTGAGAATGTCTTTAACGTAGGATTGAATGCCGCCTTCGCTGGCAAATATTTCTAGGAAACAGAACACGTAATTTGCCGATCGCATCTCAGATTTACCCATTAACAGCGCAGACAATTATTGCAGTATAGTGATTTTGCCAAAAAGGGCGATCGCCATTATCCCGACCTTTTAAACCATGTCATGATGACTGTAATTGCAGGTTTTACAGGCAAATATTTGACTCGCCTACTCTTACCGTTGGCTTTGAGCGATCATCTGCTTTTTAGTAGGGCTTTTTAACGGGCTGCATCGGTGAGTGCGAGACTTTCTTTGCAGTTTACTATGATCTACCGTAATTGACTGTAAACTTAATGATTTTTTACAATATCCTACCCCAAGCAAAATTTAAGATTTATTAAGTTGGCGCGGCGCGTCCGAGCAGACTGAGGATTAGTATATCGGTGCCGATCGAGGATATCGCCTCTTTAGTTTTTGGTAAAAGTATTGTCTATCCACAGATAGATATAGAGTCAGTATTTAATTGTTATCATCAGCCAATATAGAGAGTTAAATTCAATATGACTCTGCCAGGTTTTAAAAGCAATTTCTGAAAGATTTTGTCGAAAATATTCTCCTAAAAATTTGTCACGCATTGCAAAAAAAATAATGCTCATAAAGCATAAAAAAAAATCAATATCGTTGATTATTTTGGCATCGAAGAGATAGTTTGAATATTCATATCTTTTCGGTTAACACAAGTAGTCGGGCGAGCCGAGTGAGAATTTTTTACGAGCCTAAAATAAACACGATCTCGTACAATCATGTACAAAGAAAAGCCGCTCACCTAAAACATTAGGTATTCGAGCTTAAACCTAACAAAGCTAATGTTAGGTTGGCAACGTCATATTTACGAGCGACTCTCTCCAAACCAGCCTT
>NZ_JANMZH010000154.1:0-8413 GCF_031383065.1 Microcoleus sp. OTE_8_concoct_300
GCTGATCTATTGAGTGTGATTCAAACTTGTCGTTTTCCAGCTCGTTCAGTAATGACTTTTTTCCGTGAGGCTATTTCTGCCCATTCTTGTGACTTGGCTCGGCCTGAACTCATTCCCATTTTTCAGACCTGAATCCTTACCCCAGAACGAGTTGAACTAGCTGTGTTCTCCATTGTTTTTCCAGAAATAAACGCCATTGTATGTTCAACAGAGGGCGAACGCTTGATTAAATTGGAGCGCACGCGGCTCTTAGTGGGAGTGCGATCGGGGGGATACTTTAGCCGCAACACCCGGTTCAATGGGCGATCGCATAGCCGCTGCTTTGACAATTCGTCGTACTTGAGTTTTGGTCAAATGCTCCCCCTTACGGCTCTTAAAAACTGGGTCATCCCAGCCCGCATTACCTTTGAGTTTAATCAAATCCTGGCCTCAAAGCAGCAGTTAAAGACACATATCCCGGTGTAGAGCATGAATTGCCCGCTGTGCCGTTACCGAGAGAGCAACTGTCACAAGACCTATCAGACTCGGAGCCTGAAGAAATTCCCGATTGGTGACGAGCAATTTTAGATTTTAGATTTTAGATTTTAGATTTTAGATTTTAGATTTTAGATTTTAGATTTTAGATTTGGGATGCAAGGATTAAAGTCACGCATCCCAAATGGAATGCCGATCGCTTTCTTTCCCAAGGCAGAAGCCCTAACCCCTAGATTTGTTGTTAAAATCGTCGGTCATGTGGAGCGGGTGCATCTCCAAAACCTGCTTTTAGGAGAACTTTTGACAATGTGGCTAAAATTTGGCGTTGCTCTCAGTGGCGAACTGACGAGCATTGATGAAGTTGTGCGCGGAAAAACTCAGCTAACTTGCCTCTACTGCGGTGGCGGACTCACAGCAAAAAAGGGTTCGGTGAAAGAACACCACTTCGCCCACACCGAGGACACTTGCAAGCCCGTGTCACAGCGGATTAAAACCAAAGCATTTCCCTCGCTGCCCCTCTACGATAATTTCACCATCCAGCTTAAGGGTGAGGAATTGGAACAGTTGAAGGTGCTGTGGAAAGAGTACGGGGCCCAAAAGCGATCGATTCCCAAAGACTTGGTAAACTTTCGGTGGGAACTCAAAGGATTGTTGGAGTCAGTTGGCGATGGCTACGCCCCGTTCCTACGCTCTTATCAATTCACTAACCTCGGCAAAATTCCAGTGGGTGCTCTTCCCCTGGCGCTGTTCAACAAAGTCCAGGAACCCTTGCTGCTGTCGGAGTTGGTGAAGTTAGAGCGCTCTGTAGAGATTGCTGAAGCTGCGGGGTTATCCTGTTTGAGCGAACGGCGGGCTGATTTGCTGATTTATCGATCGCAGCTTCGTCGGATTTTGGTGAACTCGCTCTATTTTCTTGAAGTGTGCGATTCGTTGCCGTCGAATCAGTGGATAAAACCACGAAATAACACGGCTCACAGCCATTAAAGGCTCGTGAAACTCTCAAGATGATAGAGGTGCAAGCCCTCTCTGCCAAGTACGGGCATGACTCCCAATCTACCCACAGTGACTCGACTCGGAATTCGAGAGGCTGAAGCTGGGAATAGGGCGCAATCAGAGGTTGACCGATACCACACTGGCGCTAGGGGCGTCCTCACGGTGAAACAGAACCTAAAAAAGCAACCTAGGAAAGAGCAGGACGGAAAAGAATAACCCCCCTGACTTTATTGGAGCTAATACCCGCCAACTTCTACCTCAGAGATTAGCCGTACTAAGGGTATCCAATGGTTGAAGTGGTTCCACCTAAAAGGACAAGACAATCACTTGAGGGAACGAATAAAAACGAATCTAAGGTCTTTGGAAAGGTCGAACCCAAGGTAGACGAGACGAGACGAGTAAACCCTTAGATTCGGGTAGGATTCAGCGTAATTGCTGAAAGGCAGTCAGAATACACGAACTGGAGTAGAGAATGATTAGGCACAGTCTTAACGCTAGTGAATTTTGGAGTAAATTACCCTGGAAGCAATTCCGTAGGAATTTATTCCGCCTACAAAAACGAGTGTACAAAGCTATTCGAGAAAATGACCTGCGTAAAGTTAAGTCATTACAGAAGCTAATTCTGAAGTCCCGTGCAGCAAGATTACTGGCAATCCGTCAAGTAACACAGCTAAATGCAGGCAAGAAAACATCAGGTATAGACGGCAAAGCATCCTTGACCCATCAAGAACGCCTAGACTTGAGCCTCAATCTCAAGTCAAATGTTAACAAATGGAAGCACCAAAGGCTGAGAGAAATTCCCATACCCAAAAAGGATGGGTCAACCCGATTATTAAAAGTGCCAACAATGTACGATAGAGCGTGGCAATGCTTAGTCAAATACGCTATTGAACCTGCACATGAAGCACTATTCCATGAACGGAGCTATGGATTTAGACCAGGCCGGGCAGCACATGACGCTCAAAAATACCTGTTTCAAAACCTAAACTCTCAAGGTAAAGGAATAACCAAGCGAGTCATCGAATTAGACATCGAAAAGTGCTTTGACAGAATCAGCCACACTGCCATTATGGATAGACTCATTGCCCCAATGGGCATCAGAAACGGAATCTTCCGTTGTCTAAAAATAGGAGTAAACCCAGAATTTCCCCAACAAGGAACACCGCAAGGTGGAGTAGTCAGCCCACTTCTGGCAAATATAGCATTAAACGGGATAGAGTCCCTTCACCCATCCGTCAGATACGCTGACGATCTGGTGTTTTTTCTCAAACCAAAAGATGACGCACAAAAGATCCTTGACAAAATCCGTCAGTTCCTTGCAGAAAGAGGGATGAATGTTAGTGAAAGAAAGACAAAAATAACCGCAGCGACAGATGGATTTGACTTTCTAGGATGGACTTTTAAAGTCCAGAAAAACGGGAAGTTCAGGAGTTTTCCCTCAGTAGAAAACTTCAAGAAGTTTCGACAGAAGGTGAAAAAAATCGTCAATAACTCGAATGATGGGGCAAAGGTAAAAGCCAAAAAGTTGGCTCCTATTGTCAGAGGTTGGAGAAACTACCACCAGTTTTGTAAGTTGGATGGCTCCAGATTTAATTTATGGTCACTCAACAATAAAACATGGAAGGTATTTAACAAAGAAAGTAAGCTAACCCGCTACCAAGTCAATCACCTGATAGACCAAGCATTCCCAAAAATTGGATGGCACGAAAATAAATTCGTGATGGTAAAAGGGGATAAATCACCTTTCGATGGAGATATCCTTTACTGGACAAAACGCAACAGTGCGTTATATGACGGTATAACCTCTAAGATGCTCAAAAAGCAAAAACATACTTGTGGACACTGTGGACATCTTCTTACGGGAGAAGAAAGAGTTAATTTACACCACAAAGACGGCAACCATGAAAACTGGAAGGACACAAACCTGATGGTTGTACATGAAAGCTGTCACGATTATATCCACATGAGCAAACAAGATTGTCGGAAGCTGGATGCAATGAAAGTTGCACGTCCAGATTTAAAAGAGAGGGGCGAGACATAATAGCCTCCCTCGACTCTACCCAAAGCGGGCGGCCACTGTTTCTATAAAATTGGGGTAACAACTCGATCGATCGAGGAACGCATCGCCGAAGTGCAGCGAGATGTGAAAGCGCATTACTCGGATGTGGTTGTTAATTTGCTGGGACTTTGGGAACATCGGGGGAATGTGGAACTGTACTTCAAACACCGATATCAACCCTTTAATTACCGCATTGGCAAGCTGACGGAGTATTTTGCGTTTCCGAAAGTTAAGGCTTTACTGCAAGATTTGTATGAGATGAAACCCAAAATGCTGAGTGATGTTGAGTTGAATGCGATCGGCAGCTACTGATATCAGATCTAGTTATAATTACGGAAAAATTTCCCGCATCAGCTACAAAAATCGATTAAAAGGACACATTTGAGGGGCACAAAGACAGGCTGGAGACGTTGCTGATTCACGGTATGAATCAACTTTTCGCTTGAAGTTACAAAACTCACCCTACTTAGCTTATACCCATTCCGAAATCTTGAATTTATACCTGTATTCAGCAACGTCAGGCTGAATCTCATTAACTACCAATAGTCACACAAACCTGGGATAATTTAAACAAACGGCTCAGATGGTAAGCCAAAGAAGCGAAAACAGCAATGGCAAGCTACAGAGAATGGAACCAAGCATTAGTGTCTTACTTTACCAGTGGCGTACCGCGCGGTACTAAACTTTACGTAAGCGTTGACGACGATGTACTCGAGCGTATTGGTCTAGAATTTGGAAAGGATACGGGCGTCAACAACGGTCGCGATGACTTTTTGATTGCCGTAAGGAAAAAAGTCATCATTGACCAACAAGTTAATTTGAGCAACTTGCGAGGGTGTGATTCTGACGGTTTACCCAAAAGTATTGCCTTTCTCAGTGCCACAGTCCTAGCCGCCTATCAGATGGCTGAGGAAGAAAAAATATCAGAACTAAACTACTTCCGGCGATTGCAGAAAATTTTAGGTCTGTCCGGCGCTTGTCGTCCACCGGGCATGGAATTTGGTTACAGAGCTGAAGAACCGCTATGGAAAGAATGGAATCTTTGGCTAAGGCAACAGGGATTCTTACCTTCAGCAGTTCGAGGTCGCGGTGGTCCAACTACCTATATAAATTATCCAATTTCGCAATCTCTTCTGCGCCACGCTGATAAAAACCGACTTCTAGATCTATTTAACGAAAAGCAATGGACAGCCCAATGGGATGCCCAAACTTTATTTACTCATGTCCGCCGCGAGACATCAAGGCTTTGCCAACACTTAAAAGAGTTACTGACGAGCAACAGGCAGCGGTATGAAGCCGTTGCCGAAGCAATTCACGAAGTTTACGAACAATGGCAAAATGAGGGGAAACCAGTAACACTAAAACAAGGAGTACGCACCTGGAGCCGCTACCTTTTTGCAGGTTTATATCGCACTGAATATCCATTCTTGGGCCAGATTGATTACTATCTCTACCCGAAACAGCTAAAAGGGCGACCAGTAGAATCGGTACAAGTTCAGTACAGAGATAACGTTCACCAGCTTCGGGACGAACGCGCTGGATGGTATTTTCCTCTAAAAGATCCAATAAATATGAATGAATTGGATCGCGGTGCAAGATACCAAATTAGTTGTTCTACAGACCTGGATTCCCTAATTTTGCCCGATCGTAACTTTTGGATATTAATTCCTGATCCCGATAACCCAGATTCAGGAGCCTACGCTTCTTGGGGAACGCCATCCCTCGGTACGCCATTTATCCTACTCTACAAAAAAGAACTGCTCTCAGATATTCAACGGTTGCAAGATGAGCAGTTATTGAAATGGCAGGGTGAAGCACAACCAGTATTTGAAAATTCTACCTGGTTTGAAATTCACACGTGCATGGTTGTTTCCCAAGCTTGGGATGCAGTCTTTATCAAAAGTCAAGAACTTAAAGATGCTTTGCAACCCAGTGTCCGTTTATCTATCAGCTTTTCAGGTGGTTTGCGCGTACCAAAATTGGGTGCATGGCTAGAGGGACATAGCCCTCAAGTAACTATCTTTGGTTTCCATCCCACAGTTGAGTTACAAGTAACTCGATTATCGGATGATTCCCAAATTTGGGAAAAGTTACAGCAAAGTACAAATATTCCCATTGTAGTTAACTTTCCTAGTGTAGGTGACTATCTCATAAAAGCTACTTGTGGAGGTGAATCTAGCGAGCGCTTTGTCAGAATAGTTGATTGGAGTAGCCTGTCAATAGAAGAACCATCAAGTTGCGAAGTGATGCCGATCGGTTCAAGTCATAATATTTGTGGCAGCGTCCTTCAGTCATTGGCTCAATAAACTTAAATAAATTCAGAAGTAAAATGACCAAAATTCAACGTTGGTACAGAGGATTTTCATACAAAGGGAACCCAAAACAACTTATCCAGGAAGTTTCCAAACACATACAACACCAAAATATCAGTCAATATGTGCCACTTCTGCGACTGGAAAAAGGAGCCACTTCTAGAAAAAGCTTTTATTTTTTTCTGGCAATTGAAAGTAGTACCCTAGGAGAAATACCTCTAGAAATTGTAAATTCAAATTTGCTCAAATTTCCCTGTTTTAAAAATTCGGCAGTTCCCGGCAATAAGAGCTTCACCTATGAACAAATAAAATCTATGGTTGGGGCAGCCCATGAAGTTTACGATTACACGAACCCCATTCCTTATCAGCCTGTAGAGAAAGTTACCTATGATAACCCATTTGACGCAAGCGCCTCATCGCCTATCAATCAATCGTCACCAGATATTGAAACACTTTCCCAGCGTTACGAACACCTTCTCTACTGGCTATCTACCCTTGGTAGCGGAACGTGGGAATCCTTCAAAAAAGCCTGCGATGCTCTGAGACTTGAGGAACCAAAACGCATTTTACGGAGGCTTAGGTTGCTTGGGCATATTGAGTGTTCTTCAGACGGTACACGATGGTCTATGGCTCCTACAGCCCTCGTTAGGATTAAATCAGACTCTCCAGAATTTCTTCTTTGCGGTCAACGCAGCATCAAGTTGCTGAAGGAGTTGGAAAAATATACAGATATAATTTCCAGTCATCAATCAAGAAGAGACGCACCGCCTTGCATTCGTCTCAATTTGAGTGACTTTAATATAATTACAAGCCAGTTTTCTATCCTTTACGCTGGGGAAGTATCGAGCCGACTTGCTGAAATTATACCAAATCTTGACATTTGGAAGCAGAATCTCAGAAGTTTGCAGGGAATTGTGCCGAGTATATACGAGTGGAAGCGCTTTGATGGTAATGATTTTGTTAGCTGTATCTCTCCCAATAAAACAGGTATGTACCAGATGTGGAGGATAGAGGAGAGCGATCGCCCCCACTATACACTCTTTTATGACCAAGAAAGCGCGATCTGGCTACAAGGAGACTGGTACGGCTTGCGATTTTTGGCGTTGCAGCACAGTGGCTTTGAATGCGTTGCACGTTACGATCGCACGATCGGGCGTTTAGCAATACCTATCTCCCAGCGTTGGCCTGAAATTTACGAACGTGCGCTAGTGCTGGCATCTGGACAACTCCCGACTTATCAAAACTCCTGGCTTCTATACGAGAACGTGCCAATGGAAGTAATTTCTCTGCTAACTGATAAACTTAATGTAAATTGCGAAGAGGTGTCTGCCAGTGCATGACCTAGTTGGGGCGTATCAAAGACTCGATCGCATCTATCAGCTATATATCAAAAGTGCTTTTCCCCTGCGTTACCGCGCTTTGGCTGATGAACGCGATCGCCTCCTCCAGCAACCAGGCATCTTGAGTCAGCCTCCTTTAGTTGAGCCTGTCCCGATTTATCCATCATCGGGGATGAATTTGTCAGCCGCAGCCAATCAACTGCCCTCCGAATACCACAATTTGGCACAACTTGGGCAAATGATTTTCGATCCGGGAGTCCAGCTTTACCAACACCAATTGGAAAGCCTACGGAAAGTGCTGGTTAACCAACGAGATTTAGTCGTGACTACTGGTACGGGTTCCGGTAAAACCGAATGTTTCCTCTTACCGCTTTTGGCACAGTTAGCAAAGGAATCCCAAACTTGGGAGGCTAATTCTAAAACCCCAAATAATCATCACTGGTGGAATGGTAATGGAAACCGAGTATCTCAATTGGCGCACACCCCACGACCTAAAGCCCTCCGTGCCCTAATTCTTTATCCTCTCAATGCTTTAGTTGAAGATCAATTGCGCCGACTGAGAAAAGCACTAGAAGCACCATCAGTACATCAATGGTTAGATAAAAACAGAGGTGGAAACCGAATTACTTTTGGTCGTTATACCGGACAAACGCCTGTTTCAGGAATACAAAAAGAGGAGAGCATCAAACGACTAAAAAACGAATTAAGAGAAATTGAACAGCAGCGGCAACAGCTAGAGATGGCAATTCAAAATAATCCTTCTTTGCTTCAGGATATGCCCGATTTCCCTTACTACTGTCCACGACTTGATGGTGGAGAAATGTGGTCGCGGTGGGATATGCAAGAAAGCCCGCCGGATATTCTGATTACTAATTACTCGATGCTCAATATTATGATGATGCGGAGTATCGAGAACAATATCTTTGATGAAACTCGTAACTGGCTGGAAAGCGACCCAAACAACCAATTTTTCCTAATTATTGATGAACTTCATGCCTATCGCGGTACGCCTGGAACAGAGGTTGCTTATATTCTGCGATTGTTGTATTCGCGTTTGGGATTGACACCAGATTCGCCACAACTACGGATTTTGACAACAACGGCAAGTCTCGATCAAAATCAGCAAGGTAGAGACTTTTTGCGTGAGTTTTTTGGCCGGGATAATTTTGCCTTCATCACAGGGCAACAAATCCCACCAACTTTTGGAGCGCGATTCCATCTTTCTTCGTATCAAA
>NZ_JANMZH010000232.1:0-1025 GCF_031383065.1 Microcoleus sp. OTE_8_concoct_300
CCAGCAGCTTTTGCAAATCTCCAATCAAAAATTCCAGTTCAATTGTTTCTATTTCCTCTATAATTTCATCAGCAGGGTCTGGATAGTGTTGCTGATAAAGGTAAAGCATCTGCCTTTTCCTTCCTAATCAGAGGCCATTTCAGTTTATACAAATCCGACTTTTATACTTAATTTTTATACCTTTATCTGCTTATGAATTAAGTCACCCCCCTATGAGCACTTTATTAAAAAATCCTTATTTCTCATTACTTAACACAGACCATATCCATTTAGATAATAGTTGGAATTACAAAAATGTGGTGAGTACTTTTTATAGGCTTTACCTCATTGACGAGGGGGAAGGACGTTTGTATGACCATAAAGAAACTTTCAAACTGGAAAAGAATTACCTCTACCTTATTCCGAGTTTTACTTTATGTAACTATGACTGCAAGAAATTTTTAAGCCAATACTACTTATCTTTTATAGAGGAGACGCCGTCTGTGGGTTCGCTATTTTATTACAATAGGAAAATAATTAAAACGGAGGCTCGCCTTAGCGATTACCAGCATTTACAGCGCCTGCAGGAGCTTAACCCAAATCGTGGATTGCATAGATCCCATAATCCAAAGGTTTACGAAAAGAGGCCTATTTTGCAAAGTTTCACAGAGCTGAATGATAAACTTAACCCTTCGGAGTATCTGGAAACACAGGGAATAATTCTGCAGCTGCTATCGAGATTTATGGATGCTGATAATTTCAAATCAACCAGTTTTCAAAAAATTCCTTCCAAAGTGCTGGATGCAATAGAATACCTACAGACAAATCTGCATACCAACCTAACGGTAGCGCAGTTGGCGGAGCGAGCAAATCACAATGCAGACTATTTCTCCCGAATATTTCTCGAAAGCACAGGAGAGCGGCCCTTGCAGTACTTGCGCAACAAGCGGATAGAGCGGGCTCAGGTCTTATTAAGTACAACAGAGATGGCATTTTCGCAAATAGCCGAAGAAACGGGTTTTGAGAATCTTCCTTATTTCTCCAAA
>NZ_JANMZH010000238.1:0-12717 GCF_031383065.1 Microcoleus sp. OTE_8_concoct_300
TTAAACAGTTCTAAGGTCACGCTCAACAGTGTTGCAGGTCTAACAAGCTCTCGAAACATTGTCGAAGTACAGACGACCTGGCAGGTCGTCTCTTCTACCCCATTCATGGGAGGCTCAATTGAGCAAAATACTATGCGTACAGGATTGGAAGATTTGAAGCGGTAATTGTCTCGTTGAAAGTGCAATACAAAAGTACACCGAGTTAACCAATCCCAAGGCGGTAGTAAATCAAAAATATAAAGCCGTGCTAGAAGCACGGGGTTTCTACCCATTTTTTCTGATGACTAACACATCCCAGGGGTTTCGCTCCACATCGATAGTTGCTCTGAGCAATTTTACTCCGGCTCTCAACAAGATGATTCAGGCTGGTTACGTCAACGGCGACCAACTGAAGCAAGCTCAAATTGAAAGCCAGAAGTCGGGCAAGCGGTTGACGGAGGTATTAGAAGCACTTACCGGGCAGCCGTTGCCCCCAGAATTGCTGCGGCTTTACAAGAAGCAGCAGATGTTTGAACGTAAGATAGTCTACGGGGTTGAAGCATTTGACCCGGAGATGAGCGAAATGTCTAATGAGCAACTCGGAGTTATGCTCGACGGGTTGAAGATTTCGATCGACATTTGTAACCAAGGTCGGTTTTTACCTGTAGCGAAGACTGAAACTCAGCCTCCGGCGGTTTTAGTGGCAATGGTAGATCCCGACAACCTCAACGCCATAGAAGATTTGCGGCGGATTTTACAGCCTCACGGCTTGGCTTTGCAGCGACGGGTGATTACGCCAGACGACTATCAGGACATAACTTCGGCCTATCAAGACGAGCAAGTTAAGATAGCAGCCAAAATAGCTGCAGCCGAAAAGCAGAGAAAGATGGATTTAGGGGAGGGAGATTTTGGCGAACTCTCCCTAGAAGAGGAGAGTGCCGACCAAGAAGACCTAGCTAACACCTTGGACGATGCTGGGGCGGCTCCGGTAATTAAGGCCGTCAACGTCATTTTGGCTAAAGCTTTGTCGGAAAAGGTGTCTGACATCCACGTAGAACCTCAAGAAGAGTTCATGCGGATACGGATGCGGAAAGACGGGGTGCTGCAAGAGTATTTCCGGTTTCCCAAGCAGGTAGTCCAATCGATTACCGCTCGTTTCAAGATTATTGCCAACCTGGATATTGCCGAACGCCGACAAGCTCAAGACGGCCGCATCCGCCGGGTGTTTGAGGGACGCACGGTGGATTTCCGGGTGAATAGCTTGCCTTCCCGGTACGGCGAAAAAATCGTGCTGCGGATTTTGGACAGTTCCAGCACTCAGTTGGGTTTGGGTTTGTTGATCTCAGATCAGGAAACTCTGGCTTTGGTGCGAGAGTCTGCTAGCCGTCCGTTCGGACTGATTTTGGTGACGGGGCCGACGGGTTCGGGCAAGTCAACTACTCTGTACTCGATTCTGGCGGAACGCAACGATCCGGGGGTTAATATCAGTACGGCGGAAGACCCGATCGAATATGCTTTGCCAGGAATTACCCAATGTCAAGTAATTCGGGAAAAAGACTTGACTTTTTCCAACATTCTGCGGGCATTTTTGCGGCAAGACCCTGACGTGATGCTGGTGGGGGAAACGCGGGACAAGGAAACGGCAAAAACGGCTCTGGAAGCTGCTTTGACGGGACACTTGGTGCTGACGACGCTGCACACGAACGACGCGGCTGGGGCGATCGCGCGTTTGGCAGAAATGGGCGTAGAACCGTTCATGGTTTCGGCCGCTCTGTTGGGGGTGTTGGCTCAGCGTCTGATGCGGCGCGTTTGCGACCAATGCTACATTCCTTACCAGCCTACTGCTGCAGAACTCGGCAAGTACGGTCTGTCGGCTTCTCAAGAAATTGATCTGACTGTTTACAAAGCCAACACCATACCAGTGGAGGAAAGGAAGGAACTCGCAGAACGCGAGCAACTTTGTCGGAAGTGCAGCGGCCTAGGCTACAAAGGACGGGTAGGGGTTTACGAGTTCCTGAAAAATACCGAGCGGCTTCAAACTCTGATCACTCAAGGAGCTCCCACAGAGCAAATTAAGGAAGCAGCAGTAGAAGAAGGGATGAAAACGTTGTTGGCTTACAGCTTGCAGTTGGTGCGGGAAGGCGCGACTACCTTTGAAGAAGTCGAGCGGGTGACGTTTACTGACTCGGGGCTGGAGGCGGAAATGAAAGCCAAACGCAAGCAGGGACTTACCTGCAAAACTTGTCGGGCGGAATTGAAGCCGGAGATGCTGGATTGTCCGTACTGCTTGACGCCACGCTTTTTGGATTGATGCATCAGTTAACTGTTGACTGTTAACTGTTGACTATTAACTGTTGGCTGTTGACTGTTGACTATTAACTGTTGGCTGTTAACTGAGCTAGATTGGTCAATAACTATCCATTTGATCGAGGAGAGGTATCTATGGGTCTGATGATTGAAGACGTACTGGAGTCCCTGGTAGAGCAAGGGGGTTCGGACATACACATCCAAGCGGGCGCGCCTATATTCTTCCGAGTCAGCGGTAAACTAACTCCTCAGACGCAATACGGCGACATTCTGGCTGCTGAGGAAGTGCAGATCCTAATTTTCCAAATGCTCAACAATATGCAGCGCAAGCAGTTGGAAATGGAGTGGGAACTCGACTGCGCTTACGGCGTTCGGGGATTGGCTCGGTTCCGCGTCAATGTCTACCGGGAGCGGGGTGCTTGGGCTGCTTGTATGCGGGCTCTGGCTTCTAAGATTCCTAATGCGGATGCTTTAGGCGTGCCGCAGATTTTGCGGGATCTGACGGAAAGACCCAGGGGTATGCTGTTGGTGACGGGACAAACGGGTTCCGGGAAAACTACTACGATGGCGGCTTTGTTGGATCTGGTCAACCGGACGCGGGCGGAACACATTCTCACAGTTGAAGATCCGATCGAATACGTGTTTCCTAATATCAAGAGTTTGTTTCACCAGCGCCAAAAGGGCGAAGATACTAAGAGCTTTGCTAATGCGCTGAAAGCAGCTTTGCGCGAAGATCCTGATGTAATTCTGGTGGGGGAAATGCGGGACTTGGAAACCATCGGTCTGGCAATTTCGGCAGCAGAAACCGGTCACATGGTGATGGGAACGCTGCACACTAATTCGGCGGCTGCAACCATCGATCGGATTTTGGACGTGTTCCCGCCCATTCAACAACCCCAGGTTCGCGCCCAAGTGTCTAACTCTTTGGTGGGAATTTGCAGCCAAAATTTGGTAATAAAAGTTGGGGGCGGCCGGTGCTGCGCTATGGAAATCATGGTGAATACTCCAGCTATGGCTAACTTGATCCGGGAGGGCAAAACTCCAATGATTTACTCCCAAATCCAAATGGGGGCAAAATTGGGCATGAGGACGATGGAAATGGCCCTCGCTGAACTTTACAAGAGCGGTAAAGTCACTTGGGAATCGGCAATGGCCAAGGCTTCTAAGGCTGACGAACTCGAACGCTTGATCGGCCCAGCACCTGTTGGCGCCAAGGTAGGAGCTCATTAATTCAGTCATCCGTCATTAGTCAGGAGTCCGCAGAAAGAACTGATGACTGATGACTGATGACTGATGAGTCATAAGTTTTAATAAATTTTCAGAGGTGAGCTGTGGCTACCAACGTAATCCGCGAAAAACCGAAAGGTGGCTTTGATTTCAGTAAGATTCAGGAGCAAATCGAGTATAACTTTACCAGCCTTACTGTTAAGGATATGGCTATTTTTGCTCGTCAGTTTGCGGCTATGTTTAATGCAGGGGTGGCGATCGTTAGATGCCTTTCCGTGCTGCACGAGCAGTGTTCTAATGCTAAGCTGAAACGAGCGCTCAGGAGTATGAATGCTGACGTGCAGGAGGGGATAAACTTGGCAGAGGCGATGGCTAAGTTTCCTGATGTTTTTGACCAACTGTTTATCAGTATGGTTGCGGCGGGAGAAGTCGGGGGGGTGCTAGATGAAACCCTAGACCGTCTGGCGGTGATGATGGAAAAAAATCACAAGACGGAGGCTGAAATTAATTCGGCGATGTCTTATCCGAAGACTGTGTTGTTTATTGCGATCGTGATTTTTTTCGCAATGACCATATTCTTGCTACCCACTTTCGCTAAAATCTTTAAGGATATTGGTGCAGATTTGCCGGCTTTTACGCTGATGATGTTGGCAATTAGTGCATTTTGTACGGCTTGGCCTCCGATCCAACAGATAACAGTTATTGGGGTAATTATAGCGCTCAAAATTGCCTTCGATCTGTACTACAAAACTCCAGTAGGTCACCTACAAATTGATAAGATTGCGATGAAATTGCCGATTTTTGGAGATTTGATCGAAAAATCGGCTGTGGCTCGCTTTTGCGTGATATTTGGGTCGCTGACGCGATCGGGCGTGCCGATTCTCAATTCTTTGGAAATTGTGCGAGATGTGGCGGGCAATCAGGCGATATCTAATGCGATCGAATATGCCAGACAGGAAATTCAAGGCGGCGGCATGATCAGTATTGCTTTGCAAGAACAAGCTGTTTTTCCGTCTTTGGCCATTCAAATGATGGCCATTGGCGAGGAGACAGGGGAACTTGACAAGATGCTGATGAAAGTTGGCGCTTTCTACGAAACGGAAGTGGAAGAAGCAGTAAAAGGACTTACTAGTATGCTAGAACCTCTGATGATTGTTGTCGTCGGTGGTATCGTAGGTTCGATTTTGCTGTCGATGTATCTGCCTATGTTCTCCGTGTTTCAGAAGATGTAAAAAAGGGCGAATTAGTTATTAGTTATTAGTTAGTAGCAATTAACGCATGACCAATGACTATTCCCATCGTTCCCAGGCAGAGCCTGGGAAGACCTTTGGAGGAGGCACAGCCTCGATTAAAAGGAGAAAAAAATTTGGAGGCAGAGCCTCCAAATCTTCATTCCCAGAGTCTTGCTGGTAACGAGAAGCGCTCGATTAGCAACTAGCAGCAATTAGTAATTACTTATTTTTTGGTTTGAAAATGTCTGTTAAACAATCACATTACGAGGCCTTACTAGCAGAGTACAGCGAATCTTCTGCCGCGATCGCCCTGCTGAAAAAATATCGGGTTTACATGGAAATGATTCCCAGTATCCGCCGCGCCCATGATAGTTTAATCACAATTCCTTTGCCAATTGCGCGGTTGCGGGACGGGGTTTCTTATGCGGGAAGCAGCGGCACTAGCATATCGCCCGGACAGGCAGTTTGTTTGCCCTGCGATTTGGCAATTTTGATGTGCGATCCTGAATGGAAAGTTAAAATTGGAGTGGAAATTTTGATTTTCATTCATCGTCCGGGCGAAGAGTTTTCTGAGTTGCTCGGCCGCTGGCGGCAGTCTCAGGTTTGGCTGGATAAAGGTTACGAATGGGTTATGCCGTACCGCTACAGACATATTTACAGCGATGAAGCTGAGGCTGTTCATCCGCTATTTGTTTTGTTTGATGAAACGCCGGAACTGATTCAACGGGGTTTGATGGCGGCTGGTTTGCCGTTTGTAGTTGAAAGTTTCGACTCCTCGATTGAGGAAGTAGAAGAGGAGGAGTTTCTGGGTAGCGGGGAACTGGGAAGTATTGGTGAAGAGAGTTTTGATTTATAGGGTGGGTGCAATCAATCAATATTTAAACATAGTTTGTGTGCCGAACGCAGAGTTAAGGTTAAGGCGCTCACGCTGCAAGAATCCTTCGCAATCCACCAGCAGGCAGTTTTAGGCAGTCAGCTAGAAAGTCACTGTAATAGCTCTGACTTTCAATGTTTTAAGGCTTCAAAAATTACACTGACATCCTATTTAACTTGACTTACTAATTTTGAATTACTCTCTCAGTCTAAATCTAGAGATAATCTAACACCATCCGAAATCAGCTTGTCTTCTTTTCGCTCAAGTATTCTCCACTCTTCTTAACTGAGGTTGGAATCCTTAAGTCTCTATCTAAAGCCTCGCAATTCTTCTTTTACAGTCTCATGCGATTCCAGTCTTTCCTTTTCATTCATTGGTCATACCTTTTAATAAGTGGGTTAGTCCAATCTAGTATTCGTAAAAAGATTTGAGTATTAACCCCAGGTGTGGAGCGCCGAATCTGTACTAATAGGTACTAATTTATGAAGACCCGGAAACAAGGGATTTAGCAGTTAGAAACGTTTTTGAATGGTTTGATATCCCTGCTGGATGAAGTTGAGCTGCCTCAGTTTATTCGCAGCCCCATGACTTTTGCCTATTGAGTCGCGGCGGGTTGACAAATACCCGCTCCATCCCGCCGTACAGGTTTTGTATTTATTGACGCGGACTTGATTTTAGCTGTTAGCTGACAAATTGGGGTATGATTTAGGCGGCAGTGAATAAATTGTGAATGCCTTTTTTGTGCAGCATGGTATCGGCTTTGAGATAGCCTCTAGCCGGGGATCAAACGTTTGCGGCCATGCTGGTTGTGTCGCCTAAAGTAAAGGTGTGAGTTGAGATTTTGCCCTCGAACATGATATCATCAGCGTGTTATATTTGGTTTGTTGATTTGATTTGGTTTTAATAGAGAATTTACTAAATGAACCGCAGAGAACGCAGAGACCACAGAGGGGAGAGAAAGAGCAAATTAGAAATTTATTTATATGAGTTTAATTTTAAATTAAACAGGAGTTATTGAGATGAGATTGTTAAAATCCTGGCGTTTAGTTTTATTGGGTCTAGTTTTTGGGATGGCTGTAATTTTATCAAATTGCGGCACTCCTTCAAACACGGTTAGCAATAATTCTTCAACTCCCACAACTCCTGTTGCGGCTCCACCGGGAGCTTTAGTTTACGGTGCTGGCGGACCGCCGGTTAATCTGGAACCGGGAAATATTACTGATGGCAATTCGGTGATTGTTATCGACCAAATTTACAATCGCTTGACTGATTTCAAACCGGGAACTGTGGAACTTGAGCCGAGTCTCGCTACTGAATGGTCAAGTTCTACAGATGCCAAAACTTGGACTTTTAAGTTGCGTTCGGGGGTAAAGTTTCACGACGGCACGGATTTTGATGCGGAAGCTGTTAAGTTTAATGTGGAGCGCTGGTGGGATGCGAAAAATCCTAACGGTTATCGAGAATCTGGCAAAACTTATCAAATTTGGAAGGATCTTTTTGGTGGCTTTAAGGGAGATAAAAATTCCCTGGTAAAAGATGTGGCAGTTGTTGATAAGTCTACGATTAAGTTTGTTTTAAATCAACCTTTTGCTGGTTTTCCCTCGGCGATTGGGTCTGGTTATTTCGGGATGGCGAGCCCGGCGGCGGTGAAAAAAGCGGGTGCTAAATACGGCACTCCGGGGTCGCTGGCGGTGGGTACGGGGCCTTTTGTGTTTCAGGAATGGCGATCGGGCGATCGCATTGTTTTGGAGAAAAATCCGAATTATTGGAAAACTGGCGCGCCAAAAGTCAATCAATTGGTAATTCGTTTTGTTGATGATCCGGCGGCGAGACTGGCTCAGTTGCGAGCAGGACAACTTGATTTTACTGTGGATTTAACGCCGGATCAACTGAAAGAAGTTCAGGGAGATCCTAATTTAGAAGCTGTGGTGCGACCTTCTTTTAATGTCGGTTATTTAGCCTTAAATCCGAGTTACGAACCTTTGTCGAAACCCGAAGTCAGGCGGGCGATCGCCCAAACAATTAACAAGCCCGCAATAGTCCAAGCTTTCTGGGGAGAACTCGGAAAACACGATCCGCAATTTATCCCCCCTGCGCTGAATTGGGCAGCGTCTGATAAAGTTAAAGATTATGAATTTAACCCGCAGCAAGCTAAAGCAATGCTGGCGAAAGCCGGTTATCCGAACGGTTTTGATTTGGATTTGTGGTATATGCCCGTCAGCCGTCCCTATTTTCCCACGCCGAAGCCGATCGCTGAGGCTTTTGCGGCGGATTTGAGCGCGATCGGGATTCGGGTCAAATTGCTGACAAAGGATTGGTCTGCTTATTTAGCCGATCGGCTCAAACCTCCTGGGTTTCAAGCTTTTATGATGGGTTGGACTGGAGATTATGGCGATCCAGACAATTTTTATTATCCTCACTTCGGGCCTGGTTCGACGGCGGATTTGGGAAATTGGAAAAATCCGAAAGTTCTGGAACTTTTGGATCGGGGGAGGGCGAGTGGGGATAAAGCAGCTAGGGCGAAAATTTATGCGGAAGTTAGCGAGATTTTGCATGGGGAAGCTGTGCGTTTGCCGATCGTACATTCCCAGCCGCTTTTAGGCAAACGCAAGAATATTCAAGGTTGGATTCCGAGTCCTTTGGGGTCGGAGTCTTTTGAGGATGTTAGTAAGTCTTGAATATGGCGGGTTTTACCTGCATATATTGGTGTAGGGGCTGGTTTTACGAGAAATATATGAAATAATTTAGTAGGTTCATAAACCCGCCCTCTTCTCTTCTCTTCTCTTCTCTTCTCTTCTCTTCGCGGTTCCCTAAGAAAGGGCGGGTTTATCCATATCCTTCGTTACTACAAATATTTTTCGTAAAACCCGCCCCTACCAACCATATGCGGTTCCCTAAGAAAGGGCGGGTTTATCCATATCCTTCGTTACTACAAATATTTTTCGTAAAACCCGCCCCTACCAACCATATAACAATATGTGAAAATGCAGCAAAATCCGAGCCGAGCGAATCTCTCTTAAAAAAATGATTAATTACATTGTCAAACGTTTGCTGGGACTATTGCCAGTCCTTTTCGGAATCACTCTGCTAGTATTTACTTTTTTGCATTTGATACCAGGAGACCCAGCTACAGTGCTTTTGGGAGAACGAGGAACTCCCGAACAGGTAGAAGTTTTGAGAGCAAGGTTGGGTCTGAATCAGCCTTTGCCTGTGCAATACTTGGCTTTTTTATGGAGTTTGCTCCGCTTTGATTTGGGAAATAGCATTATTAGCGGTATTCCGATAATTGATGAAATTACAATTCGCTGGCCTGCTACTTTTGAACTGTCTGTGGTGGCGATGTTGGTAGCACTTTTTATCGGAGTTCCGGCGGGGATTTTGGCTGCTGTTCGGAAAAATAGCTGGCTGGACAATCTAGCGATGAGTGGTTCGTTAATTGGCGTATCTTTGCCTGTGTATTGGTTGGGATTGATGTTGATTTATTTGTTTGCTGTTTATCTGAAATGGCTGCCTCCCAGCGGGCGGATTAGTGTAGATTTGGGGTTTGGTTTTAAGTCGATTACGGGTGTTTATGTTTTGGATGCGTTGCTGAGGTGGGATTTGGCGGCTTTGCGGGATGCGATCGCCCATTTAATCCTTCCAGCTTTGACTTTAGGTACTATTCCTCTGGCTATTATAGCTCGCATCACTCGTTCTGCGATGCTGGAAGTGCTTTCTCAAGATTACATCCGCACTGCGAGGGCTAAGGGATTGCCGGAATATTGGGTGATTTTGAAACACGCTTTGAAAAATGCTTTTTTGCCGATCGTCACAACTATAGGTTTGCAGTTCGGCACTCTTTTAGGCGGCGCTATTCTGACTGAAACGATTTTCTCGTGGCCGGGAATTGGTTCTTGGATTTATACGGGTATTCTGACGCGGGATTACCCAATTGTCCAAGGAGGAGTAATTTTTGTGGCTGTAACTTTTGTACTGATTAATCTGGCGGTTGATATTTCCTATGCTTTTTTCGATCCGAGAATTAAGTACCGTTAATGAAAAGGAAATCAGACACGAAATGCTTGTTTAACATCCGGCTGCTGCAGGTAGTAAATGCTAGCCACTGCAAAACCAAGAGTTAAAAAATTGACTGCTGTACCGCCGCTGCCAAACATTTTGACAATTTGCGCGAGGGTGGCGATGATATGGACAATTAACGTTCCCGTCCAAGCCCAATTTTTCAGTTGAAACAAACCCCAAGTTAAGAGTAAGGAGAGGAAACCTAAAATAAAACTGATCGCCGCAAAAATTCCAATGAAGCCGCCGATTACAGCCCCAACTTTCGCCCCGCCGAAAGCGGCACCGAGACCGCCAAAAATGCCTGCAAAAAGTAAGATGAACAAGCCGTCAAGCAGACTGAAAATGCCGCTAATTAGCTGCAAGATTGCCAGAACTGTAACGCTTTGAGGACGATTCATTATTTTGATTTTCCATTTTTAACGGATTTGAAAAATATTTTAACCTGTTGTGGGCACAGGGCGGATATGGATTCAGGATTTACGCACCGCTACCCGTGAAACCGGGTTTCTGCGAATAAAGAGACGGGCAGGATGCCCGTTCCACAAGAATTGTAGAAAAATTGACTGTCAAATTAGATGCACAGCAGCTTGGGAATGAGAATTAAATAACTTCCACAAGGAAAGTGGGATGGGCGTCCCGCCCGTCCAAAAAAGGACGGGCGGGACGCCCATCCCACTTTCAAGAGTGGAAGTTATTTAATTCTCATTCCATAAATCCGGGGCATTAATTATGGATTGATTGCCATGCTTGCTGAAGCTGGATAAACGCTACTAAAACATACGGAACTACAGGAAGCTGTAGTACCCCGCCAAACCAAAAATGATGGCGGGGTACAATAGACATCTTGCATGAATCAATCTTCATTCCCAAATTTGATGGGGCCAACGAGTAATTATATGTGTTTATCTGTATACTACTACACAGAAGCAAGCTACCTCTGTGGTGAAAAACTTTAAAATTTCGGCATGGCTGAATCGAGAGATGAATTGCTAAGTATGATGAGGAACAAGCACATTTCCTAGAGGAGGTCTATTTAAGATGAAAAAAGTATTATTAGGATTGAAGTCAGAGAGTTACGAACATCCTTTCGATCGCAAAGCTTTAGCGTCTCTCGAAAAGATGCCGGGAGTTTCTTTATTGCTGAAGAAAGTGAATGAGTACGGTATCGATCGCCTACTCCGTTTGCAATGTATGGGCAGTGATTTTCGCGTGACTCCCACCAATTTTCCGGGGTTGTATCAGGCCTTGGAAGAAACTTGTCAAATTCTCGATTTATCTCCCCGTCCAGATTTATATTTGTTTCGCGGCTGGGGGCATATTATTACCATTACGATTGGTATTGAAAGTCCAATTGTAAGCGTGAATTTAGAAGCCTACGAATGGCTTTCTAGCCAGGAACTGATTTATGTATTGGGGCATGAAGTCGCCCACATTAAGAGTCAGCATTTGCTCTATCATCAAATAGCGATGGTGATGCCGCTTTTAAAGAATTGGGTGAATGCAGCGACATTAGGATTTGGCGGTTTGGCGGCTAATGGGGTAGAACTGGCGTTCTGGAATTGGTTAATGATGGCAAGGTTTACAGCGGATCGGGCGGGGTTACTGGCTTGTCAGGATGTCGATGTAGCGATCGCCGCGTTGATGAAACTTGGCGGTTTACCCAATTGCTACGTAACACCGCAAGCGATCGCTGATTTCCTCGTTCAAGTGCGCGAATTTAGCGACAACAGTGTAGAGTCTCAACATACACTTACTAAGTTACTCAGTTTCAACGAGTCCAGAGAATCTTGGGTCGTGATGCGCGCTTCGGAACTCCTAAAATGGGTCGATTCAGGAGACTATAAAACCTTACTCGAACAACCCCGTCAACCGCCACCATTATTAGACGCAGACGCTAGAGAAGATTGGAATTTTCTAACGTCTTGGTAAATTCCGTATGCTAACAACTTGTCTCTAATAGAGTTATTGGGAAATAAAACCAGTTTTGACACAGTGTTTTCCCGATTCTCCTCTAAATTTTTGTAGCCTCTAAATAGAAGTTCCACAAGCATGATGCGCTCAACATTAAGCGGTCATCGAAATCAGGCACAGGATTCTTATAGCAATTCTTGCAGGAGTCGTAAATTTTTTACCCCACCCCAACCCTCCCCGCGAGTTCGGGGAGGGAGTAAGAAATTTACAAATGATTTAGGATGGCTATATACACCTCTGTTACAGCGTTGTATCGCTTAATACCTGGGTGGACTACATTTGACTTGTTGGCTACTAAATGCTCGGTTTTCCTGCTTCTGTTATTCGATCAATTCCTTGCCTCTGAGCTTTTTAGGCCGCAGATAAATGTGGTCAAACTCATTGTGTAATTCCTGAAAACCCTAAGTCTCCCTCCACAGCAACTTTATCGGGGATGTTGCCCACCAAATATTCCTCATCTAATTGCCGCTTTTTTCGCCTACTGTCAGTAATATCAATTCCGGTTACACTCCTTAGGATGCGGAGTAGTCCGTTGGGAGTAGTCTGTTGGGGGATGTGGAATTATTGACCTTGATTTTATCATTCCCATCGAACCGGAAACGATATAATACAGCAGATTCCATTTATATGTGGCACACTATATTCAGTATATCAGGGCCAAAAAATGAAACCTTATTCGATCGTGCGGTTAGTTCCTTCCCGTCGAACTGAAGCATACTGTCTCTTTCTTGACACTCCTCAAGCTTAAATTCCCGTGGGCTACAGGGTATTTGTGTTGTGAGTCGTTCCCAATGTATCAAGCTGCCTTGAGTCTTACACTTGACACAAATTTCAATTTTCTTGCTTCGTTAAAGGGGAGTCAGAGGAACTTGAACATCCTTTTAGGTGAAGCTAAACCCAATCTTGTATTCTATTAATAGACCCTACTATATAGGGCTTGCTGAAAAAGTGAGAAAACAGCATTTAGAAAGATGAGTGAATTCGAGTTCTCCTCGGCAATATAAGTTTTGTCAATTGTGTTCTGGCGAAACATAGCTTTTACCAATGATTGAAGCCAAAAAACATGAA
>NZ_JANMZH010000292.1:0-2962 GCF_031383065.1 Microcoleus sp. OTE_8_concoct_300
GTGCCACAAGTCAATTACCAAGTCACGGGCAAGATGCCCGTGCCACAAGTCAATTACCAAGTCACGGGCAAGATGCCCGTGCCACAAGTCAATTACCAAGTCACGGGCAAGATGCCCGTGCCACAAGTCAATTACCAAGTCACGGGCAAGATGCCCGTGCCACAAAAGATAAAATTGGCATCGAGATTAAGCATTTATCTTTCTGCTATCCCGGTAGCAATAAAAGCACGGTTGAAGATATCAATTTAACGATTAATCCGGGTGAAATGCTAGTGCTTGTTGGTGAAAATGGCGCGGGTAAAACAACCCTTGGCAAACTCCTCGGTCGCCTGTACGACCCGACAAGTGGTACGATCGACTGGAACGGCAAAGATTTGCGATCGTACTCTCTAGCATACGTGCGATCGCGCATCGCCGTCGTTATGCAAGATTACGCCCGTTTCCCCTCCACAGTCCGCGAAAACGTCGGTTTCGGCGACTTGCTTTCACTGTCAGATGACACCGCAATTAATGAAGCTATTTCCGAAGCAGGAATTAGCGCAAAAGTCAATAGTCTTGCCGCAGGTTTAGAGACTCCCTTGGGGAAACAATTAGAAGACGGCATAGACTTATCGGGGGGACAGTGGCAAAGAATTGCGATCGCCCGCGCCTTAATGCGGCTTTCTACAGCCGAAGTGCTCATTTTTGACGAACCGACCGCCGCCCTAGACCCCAAGACAGAACACGAAATTTACAGCATCTTCCGCCAAATAGCCGCCGGGAAAACAACCATAGTCATCAGTCACAGATTGGGATTAGCAAAAATAGCCGATCGTATCGCCGTCATGGAAAACGGTAAAATAGCAGAAATAGGAACTCACGACGAATTGATAGCATCAAACGGAATTTACTGCTCAATGTTCACCCGTCAAGCTAGCAGCTATATTTAGTCATTAGTCATTAGTCATTAGTCAACAGTCAACAGTCAACAGTCAACAGTCAACTATCTCCCCGTCAGCGTATCCGCATAAGGATCGGGCAAAGCTTGCTGCACTTCCAAAAGCGACAAAGCATCTCCAGTCAACGGTTGGCTAATCAAATTTTTTTTTAGTCCATCCCCCCGGCGATCGCGCTCTTGCAGCTTCAGCAATTCCTCTTGATAAACAGCAACAATTCGCCCTAAACTCAGCACCAAATCATCCCAATTATCATCTCCCACCAACTTCTCAGAAATTCCCTCAAATAACTCTCCCGCTTGTTTTTTTTGAACATAAGCTTTCAAAAGCTTTCCCGACTTTTGCACAACCGCCTGATAAATCTCCCCATCAGACCACCACAGCCCCTGTTGACTCAGTAGCCAAGTCAAAATATACTCGCGAGCGTGTTGCTCCTTCACCCAGGCCGCGAGATACTGCAAATCTTCCATAGTTACAACAGTCTCCTAAATTTTCCTCTAAATGTCCGCTTGTTTGTATCTATCGTTACTGCGATCGGCTTAATATCTGCTTTATTATCACCCGCCGATCTCTTTAATATCCCTTAAATCTTAAAAAAACCCTACTGATTCACCAAACATCAATTTTTAGCATATAAACATACAATTAAACTGACATCTTGCACCATGCTCAAGAACAGGGAAGAAGCCTGTTCCACAAAGAGTAAATTTTCTTGTGGCGAGTAGGGGTTGGGCCCGAGAGCCCGCCCATGAAAGGCTTATTGACAACGGTGCAGGATGTGAGGTTAAACCTGATAGGTCTACTCTCGGACATTTCATCCAGAGGAAAGCGGTACAACCCGCCTCGCTTTCCTCTCTCGCAAATCTATCCTCAAGCGGAACCAGCGAATTATTAGCATGACAAAGCAAAATTTTGGTTTAATCGGTCTAGCAGTGATGGGCGAAAACCTAGCCCTCAACGTCGAAAGCAGAGGCTTCTCCGTGGCTGTGTACAACCGCACAGCAGCCAAAACCGACGACTTCATGGCCCTACGCGCCCCCGGCAAGAACATTGTAGCCGCCAAGACTCTGACAGAATTCGTCGATGCCCTAGAAACCCCGCGCCGAATCTTAGTCATGGTGCAAGCTGGGAAACCCGTAGATGCAGTCATCGACCAGCTCAAACCCATGCTGTCACCGGGCGACATGATTATTGACGGCGGCAACTCGCTATACGACGACACCGAACGCCGCACCAAAGATTTAGAATCGATGGGACTGGGATTTGTCGGCATGGGCATCAGCGGCGGCGAAGAAGGCGCGCTGAATGGTGCTAGCTTGATGCCCGGTGGCACCCGCACTGCTTACGGCCTACTAGAGCCAATTCTCACCAAAATTGCGGCTCAAGTAGATGATGGCCCCTGCGTTACTTTCATCGGCCCTGGGGGTGCCGGCCACTACGTGAAGATGGTTCACAACGGCATTGAGTACGGGGATATGCAGCTCATTGCTGAAGCCTACGATTTGCTAAAAAACGTTGGTGGATTGAACGGGCAGCAGTTGCAGGAAGTTTTTGCCGAATGGAATACCACAGACGAACTCAACTCGTTTTTGATTGAAATTACGGCTAACATTTTCAAGTTCAACGACCCGGAAACTAAGCAACCCTTAGTTGAGGTAATTATGGACGCAGCCGGTCAGAAAGGCACGGGCCGCTGGACTGTAATGAGTGCTTTGGAATTGGGCGTGAGCATTCCCACAATTATCGCTGCTGTGAATGCGAGAATCATGTCTTCTTATAAGGCAGAGCGCGTCAAAGCTTCCCAAGAACTGACGGGGCCTAGTGGCAAGTACGAAGGCGATACTAAAGAGTTTGTCAACAAAGTCCGGGATGCGCTTTACTGCTCGAAGATTTGCTCCTACGCGCAAGGCATGGCGCTGTTGAGCGCGGCCTCGAAGTCGTACAACTATGACTTGAGTTTGAGCGAAATTTCCCGAATTTGGAAGGGTGGCTGTATTATTCGGGCTGGATTTTTGGACAAGATTAAA
>NZ_JANMZH010000771.1:0-19810 GCF_031383065.1 Microcoleus sp. OTE_8_concoct_300
GATGAATTCGAGTCGAGCAATTTAGACGAAAGAGGATTTATTTCTCTGATAAACATCATAGGAAACTGTAATTAACTCATAATTTTGCCTGGAATATCATTATACTATGTATTTGTGTAATTAATTCTGTCTGACTACTTAATCTGTATCTTTCTTTGTGAAACATACTTGCAAAATTTTCTACATGGTGCTAGTGTAAGAAGGTTTGAGACATTATGAGTTAGAGGTAAAACCCCGCAGAATGAAACAATTGGGAACCCATCTGGTCGCTGATGCTTGGCAGTCTCCTGGAGACCTGCTCAACGATCCTGAACGTATCCGCCGCGCCATACTCGATGCGATCGAAGCCGGAGGAGCTACTCTCATCGATTTGTGCGTCCACCAGTTTAGTCCTCACGGAGTGACAGCTACTGCTACTTTGGCAGAGTCTCATATAGCAATCCATACTTGGCCTGAACACGGTTATTTTGCTGCAGACTTATTTTTCTGCGGGGCCGGCGACCCTCACCGAGCCATGAAGGTGCTACAGACAGCTTTGGAAGCTAAACAGGTAAAACTCACTGAGTTCACGCGCGGTTTCGAGCCAGGGGTGGGCATCGTAGGTTCTGCTTGTGAAGAGCAGTATGCGCCTCGTTCAGTAGAAACGATTGCCGCCAGAGGATGATGGCCAATTAGCGTAACTTTGAACATTTTATGCTAGGTTTTGTTTAAAATCCCACGGCTCGAACCGTGGGATTCTTGTTGGAATTTACTTTTTCTGGAATTTACTTTTTCATTAATAAAGGGCGGACAACTAAATAACCTCCGCCGAAAGCTGCAATGACAATCAGAAAAATCGCGATGGCCAACCACAATCCGCTTAAGTCTGAGGCTTTTTTGGGTTTAGAACGCAAACGGTAAGGAATTTCCGGCACCTCTGTAAATAATTGTTCTGGAAGTGGCTGCGGCATCGAGGCGGCTGTTGGCTCCGGTTCCGGTAGGGGGAAAGGGAAGGCTACTGTCTGAGGGGCGGGGGGTGCTTGAGGTAAGGCAGAGTTAGTCTGTGAGGTTGCAGGTGGTGGGGACTCCGGTTCCACACTGAAATTGAATTTGACTGACGGCATTTGAGGCATCCCTGTCTGCGTGACGCTCTGAGCCGAGTTGACTACTTGCTGTAGCTGTTGCGATACTTGAACTACTGTTTCTACTTCTCGCCGCAGTTGTTGATTTTGTTGGACTAATTGCTGATTGTGGGTTTTGAGGGAGTCGAGCATCGCTTGGGCTGCTTGCAGCTCGGCCGTGACTTCTCGATAGAGGGAAATCGGTACCGATGGAGAGTAACTATTTGAGTTTTCAGGGGAAGTATTGTCAGGTAAGGTAGTATTTTGCATAATTGTAGATGGCGAGGGTGAACTTTTTTAGTTTAGCCTGAGAGTATTTGCAATTAGATCGATCGCAACACAATTTGTCAAGATATTTGTTACAGATATTTATAGTAAATTTAATTAAATGTTACAACTTTTTTGTCGATCGCTATGAACAACTACGCAGCCGAAGAAACTATGTCCCAAAAGTCAAGCACCGAGGAAATGAAATACGGCGAACGCCAGATTTTGGAGGGGGAGTTAATTACTTTCCCAAATCCGCGAGTCGGGCGGCGCTACTCGATTAACATTACTTTGCCGGAGTTTACTTGCAAGTGTCCGTTTTCTGGCTATCCTGATTTTGCGACAATTCACGTTACTTACGTACCCGACGAGCGGGTGGTAGAGTTAAAGGCACTCAAACTGTATATTAACAGTTATCGCGATCGCTACATTTCTCACGAAGAATCGATCAATCAAATTTTAGACGATTTTGTGGCAGCTTGCGCGCCCCTAGAAGCGACGATTAAGGGCGATTTTTCGCCGCGGGGGAACGTGCACACTGTGATTGAGGTGTCGCATCAGAAGTAGGGCGGGTATTAAGCGGTTGTGGCATTGAGATTTAATTGTGGGGCGGCGTCGAAGCAACGGCCCACAATAGTTTTAAGAAATAGGATTGTTAAAATTAGTAAGTAATTGTAGGGTGCGTCAATCGATTGTAGATTTTAGATTGTAGATTTTAGATTGACCCCGCGGATAAATGCGGGGGCTTGAGGATTTTCGATTTTCTATTTTGGATTGATTCCACGGATAAATCACGTGGCGGGTACCACCTTTGAAATTCTTGGTCAGGGCAGCCCTCTCAAGCGAGTCCAAAAGTCCCTCAAACGCTTAAAATCTCGTAGTTTGTAGGGTGTGCACTGCGCAGCGGTTGAGTTTGTCGCGCACCGGAGAGTACCGATTGACCGGCGTTTCAGCGTTTTGATTTTGAAACCAAACTCCGTATACCAATTTTCATTGCTTGAAATTTGAATAATCGGCACGTGAAATAGCGGTTTTCTGCTTTTTCTCCGGTTCAAATTAACCACCTCGACAAATCGGGCAAGGCGCACCCTACAAACTCAACTAATCTTTTTGATATTAGACCTCTTGCAAAAATAATTAGGACGGGCTCTTCGGCCCATCCCACAAGAAAAAATAACTCTTGTGGGATGGGCCCCAGAGCCCGTCCCATCAATTGAGGAAAAGGATTTTTGCAAGAGGTCTATTTATCGTTGGTGTAAGGTGCGGGACGGGTGCGCACCCTACGGTTAGGTTTGACTTGCAACAGAAGTTGGGGCGATCGCACTTTTTTCCTCTGCTGTTTTCGATTCTGCCAACTTGTCCAAAATCTCCACAACTTCTCTTTCAAAACTCACCTGAGCGCGATTCGTGCGCCCGCCGACGTAGAGTTTGCCGTTTGTTTCCAAAGCCCAAATTTGCGAGTGAGACAGATAGCTCATCAGCACGCTGAGCATCAGCAACCCGAAGCCAGTATAAACTATCGGAATACCCGGATCGGCTTTAATTTGCAATCCCGTAGCGCCTACAACTTCGTCAATTCCCAGCATCACTCCGTTAACTTCAACCGCTGTGCCGGCGCGAACTGTAGTTAACAATTTGCCATCGGTACCGTACACTAACATTGTGCCTTGCAAGTCTTTTGCTAGCAGAGAAACTCCTGCACTCAAATCAGGTTTTGTCGGAATCCAAGCTCCCCAAATTCTGCCTTTACCTTGAGTGTCTAACAAAGCCATTGGCAATTGTAAAACCGGGCTTTTGTTGAGGCGAACTCGCACGGCGGCTATTGCCCAATCTGCTTGATAAAAAGTGACTCCCCGGTATCTGAGCGGCTCGTTAACGTGAATAGTTTTGCGATCGACCTCTTGGCCTGTTTTGTCCAAAACTGACAGGTCAGAGTAAAATTGGTCGATCGCACCGCTCGGACTATAATCGATCCAGAACCGATTAACTCGCATCGACCAATCCTTAGGTATTTGCGGCCGGGCCCAAGGCCCCGCATCCAGGATATTCTGCACCTTAAATGTTTCGCCGCTGGCAACAATTTCTTGAGCGAGAAACCCCGTCATCGCGCCCCACATCGATCCAGCTAAAATAATTAGCATACTGGCGTGAACAATAATCGGACCGATTTTGCCAATTATTCCCTTGCGAGCATAAACTTTTTCGCCTTCTCGAAATATGCGGTAGTTTTTTTGCTGCAAAAGTTGTTCTAACGAAGTTAAACCAACTGTTTCTAATTCCGCACTGAGAGCTAATTTTTCAAACTGCTTTGGTTCTTCATAAAATTTCCAGCGGCGGGCGGCTTTTAATGCGGGAAATTGTCGGGTAAAGGTACAAGCTGTTAAGCTGCTGCCGAACAAAATTAGGATTGACAAAAACCACCAAGTGCGGTAGACGTGGTCTAGTCCTGCAATTAGGACAACTTTCCAAGTTAGGAAGCCGAACAAAGCGGGGTGTTCTGGATAGTTAGATTGGTAAAAGGGTACTGATTGGCCTTGTTCGATGACAGTGCCGGAAATGCTGAAAAATGCGATCACCAGCAGCAAGATAATTGCCAGCCGCAAATCTGCTAGCATCGGCAAGATTTCTCGCTTGAAAAACCTTTGAGGGGCAGTCGCCCAGTTTGATAGTTTTGATAGAAATACGTCTTTTGATGTCATTGGTAATTATGAAGAAAGTTCGGCAACGGATTTTGTAACGGATGTAACGGATGTAACGGATGTCAGGAAGAGGGAAGAGGGAAGAAGGAAGAGGGAAGAAGGAACAAAGAGGAGGGAACAACAAAAAATCAAGAAGATATTATTATTTTTTTAGCAACTCTAAATCAATGTTGAAGTCTTTCTCTTTTCTTTCTTCCTTCGTGTTCTTCGCGTCTTCGCGGTTGGATAAAAAAACTTAATTCACGAATTCCGTAGTGATTGCTATATCTCTAAATAAGGACAGAAGTCCTGACAACGAAACTTACTTACGCGGGAAGGATCCGGGAAAGCAGGGAGAAAACGCCAAATCCTACTAGCAAAACGCCACTAACAGGCGTAATCCAACTCGACCACCGACGCAATTCTAACAACTTTTTGATGCTGGCAGTAAAAGTCCCTGCTATTATTAGCGGAGCGACGTACCCAGCAGCATAAAACAGCAGCAACACACCACCTAAAACTGTATCTCCCGTTTTGGAAACCCAAGCTAAGAGTGTAGCTAAAACCGGCGTGCTGCACGGAGACGCTACTAAACCAAAAGTTAAGCCCAATAAGTACGATCGCACCCCCGCAGGCAAATCTTTCGGAACCCACCCCACAGAGTCGAAAGAGGGCATTTGCAAGGGTAAAGCTTCGAGTAAATTCAGCCCCATTATAATAGCGATAATGCTGACAACAATCGGCAAACCCAGCCCAATTTTGCCGTAAACTTGTCCGGCAAATGATGCTACAATACCTAAACCCGCAAGGGTTGTCGCCAATCCCAGGGAAAACCACGCCGACTGGGCAGCGGCTTGCAGGCGGCTTTTTGCTTCGTATCCGCCGATGTAGCCGATCGTGATCGGCAACATTGAAAGCATACAGGGCGTTAAGCTCGTTAGCAACCCTGCCAGAAAGATGACTCCGACGCTGACGAAACTGAGGTGTGTCAGTTGAGTATTTACTAAATTATTAGCAAATTGTGCGAGTTCGTAAAGTTGGGTTTGCAGGGTTTCCATCAGTCGATTTTAGATTTTAGATTTTAGATTTTAGAATTGACTCCACAGTCGATTTTAGATTTTAGATTTTAGAATTGACTACACAGAGTAACCTGGGAGTTTAAACTAAATATCTATTTTTTTTCCTCTCCACAGTCGATTTTAGATTAAAGAATTGACTCTACAGATGAATCTGGGAGATTAAACTAAATATCTAATTTTTTTTGTCTTCACGACAGGAGTACGTGGCATGGTATCTCTAGGCGGGTGAGTTCAGGCTCACTGCTGTTTGGGATCTGTTAAAAATTGTAACAGATCCGCGCAGGTTCGGTTTGAGATTTAAGATTTTAGCGAGCTTTACTGGTTGGGAGTTAAAAGGTAGATGGCACCCCGGTTTAAATTGATATCTTGACAAGATCTTCAACAAGGTGTTTGCAACGGGCGGAGCCTATTACACCAGATAATTCATTGATTGCGAAACTGGTCCGAAAGCCTGTTATTGACCTTATTGAGACAGACTTTAATTTAACTTTAATTTAAATTAAAGCCAATTTCTTCATTAATTGAGCCATCGGGCATTATTGCCCCTGTCAGTAGTGCACCTCTGAGATTTGCTCCCGTTAAAATAGCGCCTTCTAAATTAGCATTGCTCAAATTTGTGACTTGTTTGGAACCTCTGAAAAAGAAGCTCTGCAAATCAGCATTTGTCAAATTAGTGTCCGCCAAATTAGCATATTGCAAGTCAGCACCGTGCAGCGTCGCATGAGTTAAATTAGCTTCTGCGAGATTGCTTCCCCACAGTCGAGAATCTAACAAATTAGCATCTTGTAAATTGGCGCGCCTCAGATTTGCCAAAGTCAGATTAGCATCCCACAATCTCGTGGACTTGAAATTAGCTTCGGTCAAATTGGCTCGACTCAGATCCGTCCCCAAAATATCAGCATTTGCTAAATTAGCACCTCTGAGGTCGGCATCAGAAAGGTCAGCATTTTTTAAATTAGCACCCGACAAATTGGCGCCGGACAAATTAGCCCCGCTCAAATTGGCTTCTTGGAGATTAGCTCCCCGCAAATCGACAGCGTTCAAATCGCACTGCTTCCACAGAAAGCTGACGCACCAATTATCTTTTAAGAGCTGGCTCAAGTCCTCGGTATTCGCTGCCATCACAGGAGGAGTTAAGTAGAGAGTGAACAGGACGATCGCCAACACTGCCGCGAAGAAAGTTTTCAATGTCAGAAGTCTTTTCATTGACACTAATTTGCACAATAGATTTTTGATGTATAATATAAAGCATAGCAAATAACGTGCAACTTTCCTCCGCAATTTCACTTAAAAATATTAGTTAAATGTTCATCGGGGGTTGGCGCAGGCACCAACTTAACTGGGGCAGTCTTAGACGCGCTTTGAGCGAGAAACCCGGTTGCTTCACAGATGCCTCGGTCCCAAACTAAGATTTTTCGTTAAAAGCGGGTACAAGATAGCCACAAGTTCGATCGCCCCCCCCGGTGCAATATCCCTAATATCCCTACCACGTAACACTGGGGGCGGGCAGTTGCTGAGGAGGCCGCAGGGCCTACCTCCAAACAATCCCGGTAGGAACTTCTCAATATGGTTCGGAAGAAACTCCCTACATAGCCTCAAAACCTTATATTTAGCTGGTTGTAGACGCAATTTTTCTTAATTGCGATCGTCCTCACTAACTAAGCCCAAGTTTCATCACACAAGTCAAGGTCGCAGTATCACCAAATCTCATCAAACTTATCACATTCCTGAGAGTACGGATATCACTGTGAATAGCTCAAGTATGGACGAAAATAACAGCATACAGTTGAGCACCACTTCTCCCATGCCTACTATTCCTCTTCTCCCGAGCCAATTAGTTGTGACAACTATTTTCAATTCGATCGAATCTTTGGGATTCGCTAATATTGTAGGCAAAGTATTTTCGGGCGAGCAAGCTGAATCCCGACAAGAGGCAAATTTAAAAGTTAGTACCCAAAAATTTTACACTCAGGGTTTAAAAAATCTCGAACAACAAGACTTGCACGGTGCGATTAAAAATTTTACTGCCACAATTAACATTAATCCGCAATTCGCGTCAGCTTACAACGATCGCGGTGTGGCCCGCTACAAATTAGGCTACAAACAATCGGCGCTCGAAGATTTAACTACCGCCATCGAAATCAATCCTTACCGAGCCAAGTATTACAGCAATCGGGGGTTTATGCTGACTCGTTTAAAAGATTATACTGCGGCGATCGCGGATTACAACTCGGCACTGCTGCTCAACCCCAATTTAGCCCAAGCTTACTTTAACCGAGGTTCTATCCGCCTGCAAATGGAAAATTCCCTGGCAGCACTCGCTGACTTTGAGTCAGCAATTCGCCTCGATCGCGATTTTGCTAAAGCTTACTTCAACCGAGGAGTGATTAGATATAAATTGAGAGAGGTTCAGGGAGCATTTGAGGATTTTCAGAAGGCGGCAGGGCTTTTTAAGCTGCAGGGGCAAATAGATTATTATCGAGAAGCGGTTTCTAAAATTAGACAGCTATGGTATTAGTTGAATTTGGGAATTGGGAATTGGGGAATTGGGGAATTGGGGAATTTGTAAGGTGCGCCATAAGCACCCTACACCTATAGTTAAAGTTAGCCAATTCTCAAGGCTGCATCGCCAGTTGGTAGATCGTTAGGACGACTAGGAATCCTAGATAAAGGAATTGCAAAGGCTGCATTTTGAACAGAGGCGACAGTAGAATTTTGTACCACAGTACCAGCCGCTGCCAAGTTAATGACAGTATTGCTTCCAGATTGAGTGAATGTAGTATCGGATAAATTTCCTGTCAAAGCAATGCGATCGCCTTCCTCTGGTCTAAAATCAACTATTGTATGACTTGTCGGGGGTAGGGTAATAAAAGGAAGAGAAGCAGGATCTACTCCGAGCAAAACAAAAGTATCTGCACCACTACCTCCTGTGAGAGTATTGTTGCCTGTATCTCCAATCAAAATATCATTGCCATCACCACCCATTAAGATATCATTCCCTTGACCGCCTCGCAAAAAGTCGTTACCAGCATCACCATTGAGAGTATCGTCAGCGAAATTGCCAATCAGAATATCGTTGCCAACACCTCCGCTAATGGAGTCGTTACCTTTGCCACCTCGCAAAAAGTCGTCACCGGCTTCACCACTAATGTTATCATTGCCTTGGCTGCCATTAATTGCATCATCAGTGGGTGAACCGACGATGCGATCGTTGCCGCTACCTCCCACTACACCGCTGGGATTTTGCTGAGAGTCTTGGGAAGTGACTTGATAGTTGTTGGGGGTGTTTGGCAATCTGAGCGCTCGCAAAGATAGATTTAGAAAATTGGTAGTATTGATTAAATCGTTGAGCACATTAACATCGCTAATGATGCTGGAAACCCGACTGGGGACAATACCTTGAACGACTTTTGCAGTCGAAATGCGATCGCCCTGCTGCACGGCATTAACCGTTTCAAAACCTTGAATTACATTGCCAAAAACAGCATAATTGCCGTTTAAAAACGGCAAGTTGTCTAAAGCAAAATAAAACTGCGAAGAAGCCGAATTCAAAGCACTAGAACGAGCCATTGCCACGGCCCCGCGAGTGTGCTGCAACTGCGGCGTCTGGGTTACAACTTGGTTGTAAACAGGTTGCGCGGCCCCTTGCGGCTTAATTTCCAAAGGAATAAAACGCGCCTGATTAGTATCCGGGTCAATAAAATTACCCGTTCCCAATTGACTTGCGGGAATTGTCGTATCCTTGCTGCGCGGATCGCCTCCTTGCACCACAAAAGGATCGGGCTGGCGCACAACTCGGTGAAACATCACCCCGTCGTAAATGCCACGTTCAACTAAGTCAACAAAATTGCCAGCGGTAATAGGCGCATTAGTGCCATCGACTTCGATCGTAACGGGTTGACCGTTAATTACCTGAACTACTATAGCTTTGCCTGGTAACGGGAGTGCAGCGCTCATAGATAATTGCTATTTGAGTGAGTGATATTTGGGTTTTAGGAACAATCCACGAATTGCCTCTACCCATTTAATCAGAAAACTGTAAACTTGTGTTAAGTACAGTTCTACTTCTAAATTTATGATCTCCCGCCGCCAGTTGTTTAGCACTTTATTGGCAATTTGTCTAGCTTTTCTAAGTTTCAATTTTGCCGCACCTGCATTTGCCCTCGGCGGCAAGCTTCCGCAGGTGAATGAAGCCGCACCGGATTTTAGTTTGCCGACAAACAGCGGCGACGGACAAGTCTCCCTGTCGGATTTTCGCGGTAAGTGGCTGGTAGTCTATTTTTATCCGAAAGACTTTACCTCGGGATGTACGATCGAAGCGCGTCGATTTCAGGAAGACTTTCCGAAATACTTGGCAAAGAATACTCAAATTATCGGCATTAGCGCTGATGATGTCAACTCCCACGCGGAATTTTGCGATTCGGAAGGTTTGAAGTTTCCGCTGTTAGCTGATACGGATGGTAAAGTGAGTAAAGCTTACGGTTCTTGGATGAGTTTTATTTCGGCGCGCCACAGTTTTATTATTGACCCTGAAGGCGTTTTGCGGGAAACTTTTGTGAAGATTAATCCGGCGATTCACTCCAAAGAAGTGTTGGCTCGTTTGGGGGAATTGCAGGCTAACGGGTAAGATGTGCGATCGCATAACCTCAATCAAATAGGTTTGTAGTGAGGACGGTCGTAAGCTGTCGCGCATTTAAATTGTATATTCTCCGCGGGCGGGACGCCCACCCCACAAGACTTGAATTTTTTTTGACATACAATTTAAATGCCGCAACAGCTTACTCACTACAAACGTTATCAGGGTTATTTTACGAAGATGCATGGTAATACCCTCTTTATATCGATTCCGGTTGCACCGTCCGTGCTTGTTGACTGTTGACTGTTGACTGTTGATTGTTGACTGTTGACTGTTGAGAGTTGACCGAAAGCATCCAGGATACAAGCCCCCGGATTCATCCGTCCAGAAATAAAAAACCTGTATCCGATGAAACTTGCCCCCCGAATGTATCCGTGCGGTCAATGCTTCAATTCTTTAATCTAAAATCTAAAATCGATTGACTGTTGACTGTTGAAGGAGGGGTCAAAAAAATGAAAATTGCGCGAATTATTTGTTGGTAGCTTGATTCGAGTTTACGCCCGACTCCCGAAGCGTGGATTTGATATCATTCCGGCCTGACTGCCGGAATTGATATTATTCTTTAGTTTCTAAGGAATGAGAATTAAATAACTTCCACAAGTTTGTGGGATGGGCGTCCCGCCCGTCCCACAATAACAATTAAAATTGTAAGTTATTTAATTCGCGATCCTAAGAGGTAGGACGAAAGTTTGTGTAGGATCGGTTCCTACGGCCGAGTTTTATCTAAAATCTTAAATCTCAGTGAGAATTCAACTTGCTATTGACTGCAAGAGGCTCGGAAGAAGATTCAGGCTGTGATAGATTTCTCTTTCTGCTAGCCATGCGGCGTTCCGGGTCAATTCCCTCGAAGGTTGGCGGCAACCAAACTCGGACTACCAACAACACTCCCAAAACCAGCAAAAATGCGCCTGTTGATAATATTTGAACCCAGGGAGTTTCCAGCACTCCCCGCACTATCACTTCTCGCAAAACTGATACAATACAAACTTCCACAGCTACGCCGATCGAAACTCTTTGTTCTTGCAAGTAAATAATTAGCAACCGAAATAATTCCACTAAAACTAATAGAAATAAAATATCGGCAGTGACTTGCTGGAAATTCAAAGGAGGTAGCAGCGAGAAGAACATTTCTCGCAGTTCTAGCACCATGAAACAAAACAAACCAATACATAGGGAAATTACAATTAAGTCTTGGACTGTTTCCAGAGCGGTGACGATTAATGGCAGATTCAACCATTGAGGGGGGTGACTGGACGAGTTGTTTAAACGGTTTTCCATTGACAGCTCCTGCAACTTGTTTGACTTTCTTACAGCTTAATTGAACTTAGGTTGATCTTTGACAATTTACAGGTTTAATCTATTTATCAGTCTCATAAATTTTCGATCGGTTGACAATTTCACACACACTTTAATTTGCCTCCCAGGTGGCTTGACATTTAGTGATAGCTTATGCTAACTGAAGCCTGCAATAAGTAGCTTTGATATCTAAAAAATAGAAGTCTGAATCCTGAAATGCCGCAACTGCTATAAAATATGAAAATTGTAAAGAATTATTTACCACAGCTTGATAAACTCAAGCTAGCGAATCTCGGCTTTAATCATACAAAAGCCGGAAAGTTAACCCAAAAACCAAAAGTAATCCAGAGAGGATTGAACACAATGGCATTTGAACTCGCACCATTACCCTTCGCCCCTGACGCCCTCGAGTCAGGTCATATGTCGGCGGACACGTTTTCGTTCCACCACGACAAGCACCACGCTGCTTACGTCACCAATCTGAATAAACTGATTGAAGGGACTGAAATGGCCAGCAAATCCCTTGAAGAAATTGTCAAGGAATCTGCTAAAGACCCATCCAAAGCCGGCATTTTCAACAATGCAGGTCAAGTTTGGAACCACAATTTTTTCTGGAATTCCCTCGCACCGGGCGGCGGCGGCACTCCGACAGGACCTTTAGCTGACAAAATCAACGCCGACTTCGGCAGCTTCGACAAATTCAAAGAAGAATTCAAGACTGCTGCGACAACTCAGTTCGGTAGTGGCTGGGCTTGGCTAGTTTTAGACAACGGCACTTTGAAAGTTACCAAAACAGCTAATGCTGACACGCCCGTAGCACACGGCCAAACTCCGTTGCTGACTTTGGATGTGTGGGAACACGCTTATTATTTGGATTTCCAAAACCGCCGTCCCGACTACATTACTAATTTCTTGGATAATTTGGCTAACTGGGAGTTCGCAGCAGCAAATTTGGCTGCGGCTTAGTAGCATCTGAGTTTGAGGACTTTCGTCCTCACTACAAACCTATAAAGTCTGTAGTGAGGACTTTAGTTGTGATGAATGAGAATTATATTGATTCCGGTTGCACCGTCCGTGATTGTTGACGGTTGACGGTTGACTGTTGACTGTTGACGGTTGACGGTTGACAGTTGACTGTTGACTGTGAGTCAAAAAACTGAAAATGGCGCGCTTAGGATCGCGAATTAAATAACTTACAATTTTAATTATTATTGTGGGATGGGCGTCCCGCCCGTCCCACAAACTTGTGGAAGTTATTTAATTCTCATTCCTTATTTGTTGGCAGCTTGATTCGACTTGATCAGGACGATGAAGTGGGGATTTGATATCATTCCGGCACAGGCGGAATTGATATTATCTGAGATGTTTCACCATTATCAAGAACAGGCAAGATGCCTGTTCCACAAAGAGTGAATTTTCTTGTGGGGTGGGCAGGAGATCCCGCCCCTAAAAGATTTATCGAGAATGGTGCAAGATGTCAGTTACTACTCACATTTTGCACCATTCTCAAGAATGGGCAAGATGCCCGTTCCACAAGAGATGAATTTTGTTGTGGAACAGGCATCTTGCCTGTTCATAAAAGGCTGATCGAGAATGGTGCAACATCTCAGTTACTACTAACTTTTTTAGTTGATGTTCTTTAGGATTTATGCTGAAACTTTGCCCGAAAGAAACAGCGTCAATGCTAACTAAAGATGGCGTGCGTTTAGATGCTGACATCTACCGCCCCGATACTGCGGGCAAATTTCCAGTATTATTAATGCGGCAACCTTACGGAAGGGCGATCGCTTCTACATTAGTATATTCCCATCCCGCATGGTACGCCAAACACGGCTACATCGTTGTCATCCAAGACGTGCGGGGACGCGGCACTTCCGAAGGCGAATTTAACCTATTTGTTAGCGAAACACAAGACGGTTTTGATAGCGTCAATTGGGCAGCTAATTTGCCGGGAAGTAACGGCAAAGTCGGAATGTATGGTTTTTCCTACCAAGGCATGACTCAACTCTACACTGCTGCTGCTAAACCGAGTGCTTTAATCACAATTTGTCCGGCAATGGTAGGCTGCAATTTATACGCAGATTGGGCCTAGGGCGGCGGCGCGTTTTGTCTGCAATCAAATCTCGGCTGGGCAATTCAGCTAGCCGCAGAAACCGCTCGCTTAAAAGCCGATATTTCTGCCTATCAAGCCTTGTATGCAGCTTCGAGAAATCTCCCGCTATACGATAATGTGCCGACGCGTCCTGAGATTATTAAAAATCTTGCCCCCGACTCATATTATCACGATTGGTTGGATAATGATCGACCGAGCGAGTATTGGGAAAAGTTATCGCCAAACATCAAAGATTTAGACTTGCCAATGCTGCACGTTGGCGGTTGGTTTGATACTTATTTGCGGGGAACAATCTATCTTTACAAGGAAATGGTGAGGCGGAGTTCCTGTCCGCAGCATTTGATAATTGGCCCTTGGGCGCATTTACCTTGGGGGCGAAAAGTTGGAGCGTTGGATTATGGTTTTGCAGCTTCAAATCCTGTGGATGTGCTGCAAATTCGCTGGTTCGATCACTTCCTCAAAGGAGTTGATACAGGAATATTAGATGAGCTGCCGATTTCGCTATTTGAGATGGGGAGGAATGATTGGCGGAAATTTGATAAATGGCCTAATAATAATCATAAATCCTATTTTTTAGCAAGTACCGGACTTGCCGCGATGAGAGAAGATGCGGGTATTTTAACAGAGAGTGGCGCGGATGTTTGCACTGATGATATATTTGTACATAACCCTTGGCGGCCGGTGCCATCCTTGGGAGGTCACGCTGCATTTCCTGCAGGTGCGATGGAGCGATCGACTATTGACTGCCGCACCGATGTTTTAACATACACTTCGGCACCGCTAACAGCAAATTTGCACTTAGCTGGAGATATAATTGTCGAAGTATTTTGTACCGCCGATGCGCCGAGTTTTGATTTGTGTGCGATACTTTCTGAGGTCAAAGATAGCGGCAGCGTCTACAATTTTACTCAAGGTTACGTGCGGGTGAATTCAGGTGAAACACCTGTGAGAATTGTGCTGCAAGCAACTTGTATGCAAATTGCCAAAGGTAATGCGTTTCGTCTGAGTTTGAGTGCGGCTTGTTTTCCCGCTTACGACGTGAATCTGGGAACGGGTGCGCCGGACGGTGAAGCGCGGACGATCGATGCTAAAATTATCACGCTGACAGTAAGTTGTGGCGGAAATTGTCCCTCTCAAATTTTGCTGCCAATTGTCGATTAAACCTAGAACTTATTCAATTATGAGCATTATTTTTCACATCACCCACAGCCAACAGTGGGAACAATCAAAACAAGTTCAATCCTATCGCGGAGATACGCTAGATTCTGAAGGATTTATCCACTGTTCGACTCTGCCGCAAGTTCTTAAATCTGCTAATAAATTTTTTGTGGGACAAACAGGATTGCTGTTGCTTTCGATTGACTCGGAAAAAGTAGAATCTGAAATTAAGTATGAATTGGCTGCGGGTGAGAATTACCCGCACATTTACGGGCCGCTGAATGTTGATGCTGTGTTGAAAGTTGTTGAGTTTGAACCGGGTGCCGATGGCAAGTTTGAATTGCCGGGAGAATTAAGGGATGTTGTTTAATACTCATATGTTGCACCCTTGTCAATTAGCCTTTTATGAACAGGCAAGAGGCCTGTTCCACAAGAAAATTTATATTTTGTAGAACAGGCATCTTGCCTGTTGCTGACAATGGTGCAAGATATCAGTTAATATGCACATTTTGCACCATTGTATACTAACTTTTTAGGGCGTTGCTCAGAGCAACGGCCCACAATACAATTAAATTAAGTGTCTTGTGGAACGGGCATCTTGCCCGTTTCTAACATTAGTGGAAAATCTAAACTTCAACTGATTTATCTACCAACTCTGCCGCCAATTTCAGCGCATCTTCGCGAGTCGCAATTCTCCCCTCCACGCGCGCTAATTGAATCTCCATTAAAAATTGACCGATGCGCGGACTTCTGGGCAAATTTAAATATTCCATTAAATCATTGCCGCTAACTAATTGTGTGGGATGAGCAATAATATCATCAGCATCGAGATAGCGATTAATTAACAGTGAAATTTCATCAATCGCAACTCCCGCAGCCACCGCCAAAACTGCTAAAACTGGAAATACTATTCCTACATCCCGAAACAAAAAATACTGTTCTCTCAAAGACATTTCCGCGATTGGTTTTGCTGGCAATTTGGGCAAGTATTTCAAAAGCCCGATCGCACTTTTAATCTCCGCATTGCTGTACTTCAACCGCAGCAACTGGGTTTCAGCAATTGTCGGGTCGGAATCTGCCAAAAGGGCCAACTTCGCAACCGCCAACAACGGCGTTTTAATCGTATCTCGAATCGATCGCGAAAATTCTCTCCCCAAATCTGGATAAATTGTCGCTAACAAGGCAGCAGACGCATCAATTTTTGTCAAAATATCAAAACGGTAGATCGCACTTTCAAACCAAATCGAAAACAAACCGTCTTCGCAACCGCGACAAATCCAAGGAACACCCTCAGGATTACTCAACAAATAACCCAATTCTGCCCGTACCCGTTCCACCGCTACCCGACTCAACAGCGGCGCCAATTCCCGAATCGCAGATTGAGTTTCAGCTTCGATTGCAAAACCCAACTGCGCCGCTTGGCGGTAAGCTCTTAATAACCTCAGCGGATCGTCCTCCAAATTTGACCGCGAAATCATCCGCAGCAAACCCAACCGCAAGTCAGTTTGACCGTCCAAAGGATCGATGATTTCTCCGGTAAAAGGATTGCAGGCGATCGCATTTATCCGAAAATCCCGGCGCAGCAAATCCTCCTCCAGATTCCCCCCTTCCGCTTGGGCAAAATCCGCCGTACCGCCGGCAAACACCACCCGCGCAATTTGGCGTTCCGCATCCAACAACACAAATCCAGCTTTCGCGCGATCGGCAATTTTTCGAGCAGTCTTCACTGCCCGTGTTAGCATAACGAAATCTAAATCAAAATAGTGCGATCGGCGCCCGAGCAGCGCATCCCGCACCGCACCCCCCACCAGATAAGCAGGCGGTGTCAGCATTTCCAAATCAAACGGCCAAGTATCAGGAGATAATGCAGAGGGCAAACTAATCGGCATCGCAACAAAAATAAACAAACTTACAAACAATTAAGCTCTTGCTACGCTAGATTAACAGAAAGCTCGAAATTCACCAATCTTTTTGAAATGCACAGAGGATATCAAGAATGTGTATTTGTATTAACTGCCACTATGTAGACCGCTGCTTCACCTACCACGCCGTAGAAGAACAGCACGAACAGATTCACCTCACCGAAACACCCGATTTCGACCCCGTAGAACCCACCATCAACGTCAACATCCGTCCCCGCCAAGACGAAATTGAAATGGAATGGGATGTAGTCGGGTGCCAGAGTTTCAAGCAAGAGACCGGCAAATGGGCCTCATTGCGGCCAGGCGAACTCGTCCCGACTTAAGGAAGAAGTCATTAGTCATTAGTCAGTAGTCAGTAGTCATTAGTCATTAGTCATTAGTCATTAGTCATTAGTCATTAGTCATTAGTCATTAGTTATTTGTTGGTTGTTGGTTGCTATTTGTTGTTTTTTATGGTTTTTTTGTGATTTGTTGGCGATAACAACCAATAACCAGTTCCCAATTCCCGATGCCCGATGCCCAATTCCCAATTCCCGATGCCCGATGCCCAATTTTCCATCTAAAATCTAAAATCTAAAATCTAAAATCTAAAATCCAATGAGCTATTGCTTAAACCCAACTTGTCACAATCCGCAAAACCCAGGTGATGCAGAATTGTGCCAAAGTTGCGGCTCAAAATTGTTGTTAACTCTTGACGCAGCAACGCCATCAGCATCTCGCTACCGAACCATAAAGCCGATCGGACAAGGAGGCTTTGGCAGAACATTTCTAGCAGTTGATGAAACCAAACCTGTGATTTTTTCGCAGTGCGTAATCAAGCAATTTATCCCACAAAATACCGCAGGCGAAAAAGCCGCTCAACTATTTCACCAAGAAGCAGCCCAGCTAGAAACCTTGGGAAAACATCCCCAGATTCCCGAATTAATCGCGCATTTTGAACAAGACGGGAGACAGTATTTAGTACAAGAATTTATAGACGGCAAAAACCTAGCCCGAGAATTAGAACAAAAAGGAGCATTCACAGAAACTCAAATTCGGCAAATCCTCAACGATTTATTGCCAGTGCTCCACTTCGTCCACAAATCCAAAGTCATTCACCGCGATATCAAACCAGAAAATATCATTCGCCGCCGACTATCTCCAGCCCCTTTATCGGCCTTAGAAAATTCCTATCAACCCTCTCCTTTCCAAAAAGATATTGTTTTAGTAGACTTTGGTGCAGCTAAGAAAGTAACAGCTACCGGATTGCCACAAACTGGTACAATCATCGGCAGTGCTGCTTATACAGCCCCAGAACAATTGATGGGGAAAGCAGTTTTTGCCAGCGATATCTACAGTTTGGGCGTTACCTGCATTCACTTGCTGACTGAAATTCCTCCCTTCGATTTGTTCGACACCACAGAGGATTCTTGGGCTTGGCGAAATTATTTGAAGACTGCTGTTAGCGACGATTTGGGTCACATCCTAGACACCATGCTCCAAAGTGCCACCAAGCGGCGCTACAGTTCAGCATCAGCAGTCATCCGGCACTTGAACCCCAAACCGGTGTATTTAGACGCAGAGCCGGTGCTAGACGCGCCGGAAACGCCTGCAGAACGGGTGGTTACACCTGCGCCTGGTGTGTCGCTTTTTACTCGCCAACAGCAAGCCGAAATCCAGGAAGCTTTGCAAGAGGCGATCGCCCCGTACAATGTTACAATCCAAGTCAGTCAAGCCAAGCAACAGCTAAATATCGTCATCAACAGAACCGAAGACAACCCCGTTTACTATCCGCACTTATCTCAAATAATTGCCACCCGACTCACCGATTTGCACTTAAATAAAGTCGCAACCGTTAAGCTGTTGGGAAGAGTCAACAATTCTCGCGTCCCCGAGTGGAAGCAATTATTGCAAATCGATCCCAAGATTAAATTGAGAAACAAACTCCGGCGACTGAAACACAATAAATTACTCAAGAAAATCGCCCCTGTTGTTACCCCAAATTTTTGGCTACCGAAGTTCAAAACTAAGGATTTTTGGATAGATTCGCTAATGTTTGCCTTAGTTTGGTTTATCTTTGGCTCTCAAATAGTAATTTTTAATTCTTGGTTCGCGCTAATAGTTTCGTCGGGTTTTATGACCGTCAAGCATCAAGTTTCCCAAAATAAAGAATTTGCCACTAATAATTTATTTGCAAGTTTAGTAGTGCTGTTTTTGATGAGTGGGGGTCTGGGGAATTCAAGGATTTTAAATACGGGAATATTTGGCATTCTTTTGGGTTGCTTAGTTGTGGCTTTTCCGCTGTTTTTTGTTAAGGAAAATTATCATTAATTGTGAATAGCAACCCCCAAGACGAAACATTAGTTAAAAAATACGGCTTAGCCTTGCACACGGCAACTCCCGAATTAGGTTTAGCCATCAGCAATTTTGCCGGCGATTCTCGCTGTCAAACTTGGAATTTGGGGCGCAGTTTAGCAACTGATTTGCACCAGCATTTAGTAGAGTTTATGGGGCCGCAAATTTGGGCGGATTTGGCTTTTATTGCAGTGGCGAAGGGGCCCGGAGGTTTCACGGGGACTCGCATGGGTATGGTGACGGCGCGGACTTTGGCTCAACAGTTGGATATTCCTGTTTTTGCGATTTCAACTTTGGCCGCTGTCGCTTGGGCCCAACCCCCCCAACCCCCCCTTAGCAAGGGGGGGCTTTTGAGCATCGCGCTGCAAATGCCTGCACAGCGGGGACAATTGTTTGGGGCTGTGTATTCAGTTAACAGTAATTCGGGTTTAACTGAGTTGTTTCCTGATACGGTGATGACGGCGGAATCCTGGCAGGAAAAGTTGGAAAGTTGGGAAAATTCCTATCAGTTAATTGAAGTTGGCAGCGAGTTGGGTTGGTCGGTTTCTAGTGTGTTGGAATTGGCTTATTTGGAGTGGAAACAAGGAAGTCGCCCTGATTGGTCGGGTGCTTTGCCTTTTTACGGTCAACATCCGGTTAAGGGACACTGAAGATTGGGTATTGATGTGGCAGTTTTAATTGATTTGTGAAGGAGTTTTTTTTGATGGAACCGCGAAGGCGCGAAGGGCACAAAGGAAGAGAATGGAAGAGTTGAGAGAGGGTTTTTGTTGTTGTTTATTTAAGGGCTATACAAATTTCGAGGCAAAAAGTTAAGGTCAGCGGGTCTGGGTTTTCGGTTCGCAATTGCTCGATTTCATCAGGGTTGCAGCCGCGAGATTCCATAAAATCGAGCATCCAGTTAGTTATCGCAGCGAGATCGATGTATTTTGCTCCGAGGCATACGGGGCAAGTTTCTGGGCTGACTGTACCTGTGCCGTCGCACTCGGGGCAATCCCAGTGGGTTTTTAGGGGATCGGGGACAATTAGGATGTTGCTCATCAGAAAATTGGGTAGAAACCTCGTCCTTTTAGGACGGCTTTATATTAAAATATAATTGGTCAACGACCCACCCGAGACGATGGATCAAACAGCCTATACGAGCGAAGTTCAGCCTTGTGCTGGCGGCTTTCGCAAAATCGGTAGACCGGGAAAAGACGATAGGGCAATGATAAACATCCCTAGAATCAA
>NZ_JANMZH010000313.1:0-9450 GCF_031383065.1 Microcoleus sp. OTE_8_concoct_300
AGTTACAGGTTTGTAGTGAGTGCCGTAGGGACACGGCACTGCCCATAGGTGTCAACAATCGCCTGAAAGCCTTGATAAATCTCGCTTTTATCCAAGCCTCGATCCCCCTCGCATCCCCCTTAAGAAGGGGGACTTTGATCAATTTCCGGTCCCCCCCTTCTTAAGGGGGGCTAGGCAGGGTGGATTAATTGTCAGGGGGGAATGTATGATATTCGAGCTAATCAAGTCTGCCCGTCCGGGTAGACTATCCCTGCTGTAATGAATCAACAATGAATTTAATTGAAGCTATTAAAGCTGTTCCAGATCATAGACATGCGAGAGGTATTAGACATGAACTTTGGCTGATATTAACGATAATTTTGTTGGGTAGTTGCACGGGATATTGGGGGTATAAGCCCTTAGTAGAATTTACCAAAAATCATCGAAAGACTCTGATAAAATTATTTAACCTCCCGAGTGATATTCGATTTCCATCAGACTCAACATTTAGAAATGTAATTCAATCATTAGACTTTGAGATATTAGCCGTTCTTTTTAATGTATGGTCTCAACAAAAATTGTCAATAGACGAAGGAGAATTGATGGCAATGGATGGAAAAGGTATCAAAAGCACCTCCGTAGGAGGGAGTAGTTCCTACCAAAACTTTGTCAGTATGGTTTCCGTTTATAGTCATCATCATGGATGGGTAGTTCGACATCAAGTCATGGAAAATAAACATAAAAGTGAAGTGGAAGTCGTACAGGAGCTAGTTCAAGAACTCTCCGGTAAAAAAGTAGTAATTACCCTCGATGCACTACACTGTCAAAAAAAAACACTAGCCTTAATTATTGATAGTGGGAATGACTATATAGTTACCCTAAAAAAAAATCAATTAAATTTGTTTAAAGCTGCCAATAAATTAGTCAGTTCTACTATGGCATCTGACGAAAATGAAGTTTCTGAATGTATACATGGACGAACCACAACTCGGCACACCAAAATTTATCCAATTCCGCCTCAATTATTGCCCCTTTGGGCGGGTGCAAAACATATAATTGTGGTCAGGAGATATGGAACTCGATGGGAGGGAAAAAAAAGTCGTCGTCACCAGGTTGATTTCGATGAAGTACACTATTATTTAAGTAGTCTGGATTGGTCAGCTAGTCAATTTGCTTCGGCTATTCGTGGTCACTGGTTGATTGAAAATCGGCTGCATTGGGTTAAAGATGTGACGTTAAACGAGGATAACGATATTCGTAGTGGTGGTAATGCACCTGCCAATTGGGCAATGGTTAGGCAATTTTTAGTTTCATTGGCTCGCATGAAATGTACTCATACTTTTCCCGAAGCTTTAAGATTAATGGCTAATCAAATGGAAGATTTGAGTGAGTTACTTTTTGATTTATCTAGTCCAGATAAACCTATTAAATGCCTCGCATAATGTCGGTCAATAGCCTTCATGACCTTGATTTAACCTCTCGACAATTAATCCACCCTGCTTATTAAGGGGGGCTAGGGGGGATCTAGACTTCGCTACAAACAAGAAAGACCCTTGCTACATGAGTAGAATTCTAACGTAAACCCCTAACTACCGCCAATCCGGGCGACATCGCGAGCGTTTTCTTCAAACGCAGCCGTCAGCGCATCATCACCGCTTAAACCCGATGCGATCGCCCTTTCAATAGCCTGCAACACCCGCTTATAATCCCTCGGCATCACCTTCACAAACACCGGCACCATCTCATCCCACGCAGCCAGAACCTTCGATGCCTTCGCACTTCCAGTCAAATCAACGTGAGTTTGAAGCATCTGCCGCAAATCGCTAATTTCCTCAACATCCTCCAATTTTTCCAACTCCACCATCGACATATTGCAGCGAGTAGCAAAATCCCCCGCTTCATCCAAAATGTAAGCAACACCGCCACTCATACCCGCTGCAAAATTGCGCCCGGTTGCGCCCAAAACTACAACTTTGCCGCCAGTCATGTACTCGCAACCGTGATCGCCCACACCTTCAACTACTGCATTCACGCCAGAGTTACGCACCCCAAAACGTTCGCCCGCCATCCCTCGGATGAAAACCTCACCAGCAGTCGCGCCGTAAAGCACTACGTTACCGACAATCACGTTTTCTTCCGCGACAAAGGTAGAAGCTGGCGACGGATACAGGATAATCTTGCCGCCGCTGAGCCCTTTGCCCAAATAGTCGTTAGCTTCGCCTTCGAGCTCCAGGGTGACTCCCTTGGGCACAAAAGCCCCAAAGCTTTGCCCAGCGCTGCCTTGGAAGTGCAGGTGCACCGTGTCATCCGGCAAACCTTCCCAGTTGCGTTTGGTGATTTCGTTGCCGAGAATTGTGCCGACAACCCGGTTGACATTGGTAATCGGCAGCTTGGCGTGGACTTTTTCGCCGTTTTCGATCGCACCTTTGCACAAATCCAACAACACAGTCATGTCCATTGACTTGGACAAACCGTGATCCTGCGCCATCTGACAATAGCGCCCCACCTCCGGCCCAACTTCCGGCTGATAAAGGATTTTCGAGAAATCCAAACCCTTAGCCTTCCAGTGTTCCACAGCTTGTTTCGCTTCCAAAACATCAGTCCGCCCCACCATTTCATTCAGCGTGCGGAAGCCCAACTGCGCCATAATTTCCCGGACTTCCTGGGCGACGAAGGTCATAAAGTTTACCGTGTGATCGGGGTCGCCGGTAAAGTTTTTCCGCAGCAGCGGGTCTTGGGTCGCCACGCCCACCGGGCAAGTGTTCTGGTGGCAAACGCGCATCATGATGCAGCCCAATGTCACCAGCGGCGCGGTCGCAAAACCGAATTCCTCAGCCCCAAGCAAGGCAGCAATTGCTACATCGCGCCCGGTTTTCATTTGACCGTCTGTTTCCACGACAATCCGGCTGCGGAGATTGTTGAGTACCAAAGTCTGATGAGTTTCCGCCAGTCCCAATTCCCAAGGTAAACCGGCGTGTTTGATCGAAGTCTGCGGCGAAGCGCCGGTTCCGCCGTCGTAGCCGGAAATCAACACGACATCGGCGTGGGCTTTCGCAACCCCGGCTGCGATCGTCCCGACTCCAACTTCCGACACGAGTTTCACGCTAATCCGCGCTTCCCGGTTGGCATTTTTCAAGTCGTGAATCAATTCTGCCAAATCTTCGATCGAATAAATGTCGTGGTGAGGAGGAGGCGAAATCAATCCCACACCCGGAGTCGAGTTCCGCACCTTGGCAATCCACGGGTATACTTTTTTACCGGGCAACTGTCCGCCTTCACCTGGTTTCGCACCTTGCGCCATCTTGATTTGCAGTTCCCGCGCTTGGGAAAGGTACAAGCTGGTAACGCCGAAACGCCCGGAAGCAACTTGTTTGATCGCGCTGTTTTTCGAGTCGCCGCGATCGTTCGTCCAAGTGTAGCGTTCCGAGTCTTCCCCACCTTCACCGGTGTTCGATTTGCCACCAATGCGGTTCATCGCGATCGCCAGAGATTCGTGGGCTTCTTTAGAAATCGAACCATAACTCATCGCCCCAGTTTTAAAGCGTTTGAGAATAGATTCGATCGGCTGAACTTCCTCAATCGGTATCGATTCCCGCTGCTTGAATTGCAACAAACCGCGCAAGGTAAAATGCTGCTGGTTTTGTTCGTTAACCAGCCCAGAATACTGTTTGAAAAGCGGATAACTGCCCTGGCGCACCGAGTTTTGCAGCGCGTGAATTGTCTGCGGACTAAACAAATGCGCCTCGCCTTCTTTCCGCCACTGATATTCGCCGCCGACATCGAGAGTATGTCCGCTGGATGGGCGATCGGGGAAAGCGTGAGTATGGCGCAAAATTGCTTCTTGGGCGATGACTTCGAGGCCTACGCCTTCAATCCGCGAGGCTGTCCAAGCAAAGTATTTATCGACTACGGATTTGTTTAAGCCGATCGCCTCAAAAATCTGCGCGCCACGGTAACTTTGAATTGTGGAAATCCCAATTTTCGAGGCAACTTTCGTCACACCTTTAGTTGCCGCTTTAACGTAGTTTTTGCAAGCTGTTTTGTACTCGACATTTAGCAGCAATCCTTCGCGGATCGAATCGGCGATCGTCTCAAAGGCCAAATACGGATTAATCGCGCCGCAACCATATCCAATAAGTGTCGCAAAGTGATGCACTTCCCTCGGTTCGCCGGATTCGAGCACGAGTCCCGCCCGCGTGCGCGTACCTTTACGGATCAAGTGGTGGTGCAGGCCTGCAACTGCCAGCAGCGCTGGAATTGGGGCTTTGTCTGGACTGATACCCCGATCGCTCAAAATGATGATATTCACCTCAGAGGCGATCGCGCTGTCTGCTGCTGCAAAAACCTCTTCTAAGGCTTGTTCGAGACCTTTTACCCCGCTTTTGGGGTCAAACAAAATCGGCAGTGTAATCGACCGGAAATTGCCCTCATTTACGTGTTTGAGCTTAGCTAATTCTTCATTGCTGAGAATAGGCGTTTTCAGTTCAATCAAATGACAGCTTTCCGGTTCTGGTTTAAGCAAATTGCGTTCAGCGCCGATCGTAGTTTCGGCAGAAGTTACAATTTCTTCGCGGATAGAATCAATCGGCGGATTGGTAACTTGGGCAAACAACTGCTGGAAGTATTCGTAAAGCAGTTTTGGGCGGTTGGAAAGCACCGCCAGCGGCGTATCCGCACCCATCGCGCCTACAGCTTCTACGCCATCTTTCGCCATCGGCGCTAACAGCAACCGCAGTTCTTCAAAGGTGTAGCCGAAAGCCATCTGGCGCTGGATCAATGTTTCGGGGTGGGATTCTGGCAATGCCGGCGCATCTTTCAGTTTGGCGATTTCGACCATGTGCTGGTCTATCCACTCGCGGTACGGGTGTTCTGTGGCGATTTTGGTCTTAATTTCTTCGTCAGAGACGATGCGGCCTTCCTCGGTATTTACCAGGAACATCCGCCCCGGTTGCAAGCGGCCTTTTGATACAATTCGTTCTGGGGCGATCGGCAAAACTCCCGCTTCCGATGCCATAATTACCAAGTCGTCTTTGGTAACGCAGTAGCGGGAAGGGCGCAAACCGTTGCGATCGAGCACGGCCCCGATCGAAGTACCATCGGTAAAGGCGATCGAAGCTGGGCCGTCCCAAGGTTCCATCAAGCAAGAATGGTATTCATAGAAAGCCTTTTTCTCGTCACTCATCGACTCGTGGGCTGTCCAAGGTTCCGGAATCATCATCATTACAGCGTGCGGCAAAGAACGCCCAGCCAAAGTCAGCAATTCCAAAGCATTGTCAAAAATCGTCGAGTCGCTACCTTCGATGTTGATTAAATTCGGGATTTTCTTCAAATCGTCTCCGAACAACTCCGACTCGAACAGCGATTGCCGCGCGTGCATCCAGTTAATGTTGCCGCGCATCGTGTTAATTTCGCCGTTGTGGGCGATGTAGCGGTAAGGGTGCGATCGTTCCCAACTCGGAAAAGTATTCGTGCTGAAGCGCGAGTGAACTAGGGCTAGAGCGCTTTCCATGTCCGGGTCGTGCAAGTCGGGATAGTAATCGCCGACTTGCACCGGCATTAACATACCCTTGTAGACGATCGTCCGGCAGGAAAGTGTCGAATTATACCAGTAGGGGTCTACATTCGTCCTGCGAATCGCATTGTGGGCCCGTTTGCGGATGACGTAGAGTTTCCGCTCAAAAGCCGCCTCGTCCATACCTGCTGCGCGCCGCAGGAACACTTGCTGCATGAAGGGTTCGCTAGATTTGGCGGTGTCGCCGAGGGACGAGTTGTCCGTGGGCACATCGCGCCAACCGAGCACTTCGTGGCCTTCTTCGGCGGCGATTTCCTCAAAAATGCGTTTGCCGTTTTCGCGTTCAGTTCGATTTGGCGACGAGTAAATCGCGCCAACGCCGTACTCGCCGGCTTCGGGAAGTTCGATGTTTAGGGCCGCGGTTACTTTCTTGAGAAACTTGTGGGGCACTTGCATCAAAATGCCCGCCCCGTCTCCGGTGTTGGGTTCGCAGCCGCAGGCGCCCCGGTGGTCGAGGTTCAGCAGGATTGTCAGTGCCTGCTCGACAATTTCGTGGGATTTGTTACCCTTGATGTGTACAATAAATCCGACTCCGCAAGCGTCGTGCTCGAACTGCGGATCGTACAGGCCTTGCTTTTGTGGCAGTCCGTTGTTGTTCATTTTGATGTGTCTCTCAAAGTGGTGAAAAGATTTTGATCTAGAGTAGAGGGTGGGATGCCGATCGATCTAGTATCATGTATTATATGTGGATCTACTCAATTGGGTAGAACCACCCAAAAAATCCAAGCTTTTTATATCCGAGTAAAAAAATAGTTAAACCTGAGATGTTGCACCATTGTCAGCAACAGGCAAGATGCCTGTTCCACAAAGAGTGAATTTTCTTGTGGAACAGACATCTTGCCTGTTCATAAATAAGTGAAAAACAGCTTGTTGGCAACTAGACGATCAATTATATATTTTGAATTATTAAACCGCAGAGGCCGCAGAGAGCGCAGAGGGAGATAAGAGAGAGATGAGTAATTTCGATACCAACTCACATCTTGCACCATTGTTAACAAGCCTTTCAAGGGCGGGCAAGATGGCCGCTCCACAAGAAAACTCAATTTTTGTGGAACAGGCATCTTGCCTGTTCTTGAGAAATGAGTTTATCGCATTGTTAGTGCGACTGTATCCTCAGCGTCTGGGTGACATTCTCCACCAGCATTTTGCCTTCTCATCCGCGATGAATCTTTCTGAAAAATTGCAACAAGTCGATCGACTCAAAGCCTGGTTAGATAGCTTTCGGCCACTTTCTCCCACGCTGGTTGCAGAATTGAAAAAACTCTATGACGTTCGGTTCACCTATCATTCTAATGCGATCGAGGGAAACACCTTAACGCAGCGCGAAACCGCATTAGTCCTAGAAACCGGCATCACTGTCGGTGGCAAAACTTTGCGCGAACACCTAGAAGTCATCGGACATCGAGATGCGATAGACTACATTGAAACGCTAATGCGATCGGACACGGAGATCGGTGAATGGGAAATTAAACAAATTCACAACTTAATTATAAGGGCGATCGCCCCGGAGGAAGCTGGACGCTATCGGCAGTTAGATGTCAAAGCCGCCGGTACCGAATACCTCTATCCGCCTCATTATTTGCTTTCGGGTTTGATGCCGGAATTTATCCAATGGCTCAACGATGCTAAAATCAAATCATTGCATCCGCTAGAGTTGGCAGCCGAAGCACATCTTCGCTTTGTTTCGATTCATCCATTTCGGGATGGTAACGGACGCACCGGGCGACTATTGATGAATCTCCTGCTGTTGCGGGCGGGATATCCCATTGTCATTATCTCTAACCAGGTGCGTGCTGCCTACATCAATGCGATCGCAGAAGCACAGCAGCATGGTTCTGGGATTCATCCGCTCCTCGATCTTATTGTAGATGCGGCCCGATACTCGCTGATCGAAACCTTGCAAATCCTAGCAACCGCCAGCGATAGCCTGGGTCAAGGGCTGCCTTTCTATCAAGAGATGCTATCCGTTTTGCAGCAGCAGTCTCAAGAGCTGGATTAGGATTCACCTTTAATCAATATTCAAGAACCAGCGGCCTTTCTATGAAGATTTGATGTAAATTGGGGCGATCGCAAATACCGGGTAACAACCGCTGTGATGATTTTGCTATGGTGGTCAAGGTGGGTTGATCGAGCAGAGCAGACAAAAGTGCAAAACTCTACAGTCCGCTAACCAGTCCGCGCGATCGGACTTAGGTTTTAAGGATAAATTAGTTAATATCACAATCCAACGTCGTTTACCAAAGGATTCGCAAGGAATCCTCAAGGAGTGGAAATCATGGTTCAGATTCAAGATATTTCTCAAGTATCTACTCTGCACGCACCTGCAGCACCCAACGGAATATCCGCTACAGAATTGCGGCCTTGGGGTTCATTTACGACTCTAGAAGAAGGCCCCGGATATAAAATTAAGCGGATCGAAGTTAAGTCCGGACACCGCCTCAGCCTGCAAATGCACCACCACCGCAGCGAACACTGGATAGTGGTTTCTGGTACTGCAAAAGTTACTTGCGGCGAAACTGAACAAGTTCTGTTTACAAATCAGTCTACCTACGTTCCTCAGTGCATTTCTCACCGGCTGGAAAATCCGGGAGTTATCCCCCTGATTTTAATTGAAGTGCAGAATGGCGAATATCTCGGAGAAGATGATATTGTCCGCTTTCAAGACGATTATGCCCGTACAGAAAAGGCAAAGTAACTCACTCAAATTAACGTGCGCGGCCCGGCGCACCCTACATTCTCAGTAAGGTGCGCTAGATTCTGCAGGTAAGGTGCGCGGCGCGACGCACCCTACATTCCAATTACAAATTACAAATTACAAATAATGATTCATCTGAGCAAAACAGCAGCGATAGAAGTAACGCGCCTCAAGTCGAAGTATCCGAACCCCAATGCTTTATTTCGTCTAGGCGTGGAATCGAGCGGCTGCTCGGGTTTGTCTTATACAATGGCATTTGACGATGCGCCAGCCCCAGAAGACGCTGTATGCGAGTCGGAGGGAATTTCCGTTGCGATCGACCCCCAGCACTTAAAATATCTCAATCAGCTCACCTTGGATTATTCAGAAGACTTGATGGGCGGAGGTTTCCGATTTCACAATCCCAATGCCGCCCAAAGCTGTAGCTGCGGCAACTCCTTTTCTGCCAAGGAATAATCAAACTGTAGGGTGCGTCAGCTCCGTATAATTCTGCTAATTGTGAATACACTAGCGACTGACGCACCTAACCAATTAAGGAATAACCAATGTGATGACAGTCAAAGACTTAGAAAAAGTCTAAAAAACCTTCAAAGAAGCCGGTCAAGACTACCAAGTTGAACTAGAAAGCGGGAAGATTATCATTGTGGGGCCGTCAGATATTGTATCTAGCGAAATAGGTGTAATTTTCAGTTGGCTGCTCGCCAATTGGGTTTATCCCCGCCGTTTGGGTCGAGTTTTCGACTCCGCAGGCGGCTTTATTTTACCTGATGCTAACCTCACAGCACCTGATGTTTCTTTTGTCCGAGCCGCACGTCTCAGGCAAAGTCCCCGTTATTTCGGAAAGGTGAACCGATTGTGTTGGGAAATGAAGATATTTTGACTGTTACTGAACTTTTTCCTGGCTGGGAATTGCCAATTTCTGAACTGTGGCCGCCAATTTTTACGCTCAGCAGAAACTCAAGCATAATTCTCATTTTAATACAATTAGTTAGAACGAACCGCGAAGACGCAAAGGACACAAAGGAAGAGAAGAGAAAGATTTTATAATTGATGCGAGGATTGGTATATAGGGCTTGCTGAAAAAGTGAGAAAACAGCATTTAGAAAGATGAGTGAATTCGAGTTCTCCTCGGCAATATAAGTTTTGTCAATTGTGTTCTGGCGAAACATAGCTTTTACCAATGATTGAAGCCAAAAAACATGAA
>NZ_JANMZH010000329.1:0-3434 GCF_031383065.1 Microcoleus sp. OTE_8_concoct_300
GTCATTCTTAAACAGCGATTCGCAACCTTCTTTAATTTTGACAATTAATTCGTATTGAATGGTGCTTTCTGCCATCGGCTGACCGTCGCTGGAAGGATAAATGATTTCTGCGGTTGTGACTTGCATAGTGGTTGTCTCCGACAAGTATCTAAGCTTAATTATACTATTTATGAGGGTGATTTTAATAATGTAAAATTCCGTAGGGGCGGGTTTTACCAACTATCTATGTTTAAAACCAATAATCTCATAAACCCGCCCCCACCCAACGACTCCTAAAATTATAAAAAATGGCGATCGGCGATCGAATATATCGCTCATTTGCCTTCTAATTCTGCCAACTTTCTCTGGGCAAATCTGCGGAGTATTTCGTCAGAATCGTTCTGAGCGCGATCGCGCACAAGTTCTAAAGTTTGAGGGCGATCGGGATATAACTCAATCATAGCTGCAAGAGCTGTTTCCCGGGGGTTCTGTTGCCAAGGGGACTCGCGATCGAAGGGGTCATTGATAGCAACATCGCACAATAACTCAAATAATTCTGGGTCATCTTTCCACCCCCGTGCTAATTCTTGTACTGCTGAAGATCGCACATACCCATCATCGTCTGATTGAGCCATTTGTTTGAGAATGGGTAAGGTTTCTGGGTCATCTTTCCACCCCCCTGCTAATTCTTGGACTGCTGCTTCTCGCACAGCCGAATTCTCGTCTGATTGAGCGCGTTGTTTGAGAATGGGTAAGGTTTCCGGGTCATCTTTCCACCCCCGTGCTATTTCTTGTACTGCTGCACGTCGCACAGCCGAATCATCGTCTGATTGAGCCAGTTGTTTGAGAATGGGTAAGGTTTCTGGGTCATCTTTCCACCCCCGCGCTATTTCTTGTACTGCTGCTTGTCGCACAGGCGAAGCCGAATCATCGTCTGATTGAGCCAGTTGTTTGAGCCAAGGTAAGGTTTCCGGGTCATCTTTCCACCCCCGTGCTATTTCTTGGACTGCTGCTTGTCGCACAGCCCAATTAGCGTCTGGAACGCGTGGTATGGACCAAGATAAGGTTTCCGTGTCATCTTCCCAATTTGCTGCTAAGGTTTCCGTGTCATCTTCCCAATTTGCTGCTACTGCTGCTACTGCTTGTATGTGAATTTCATCAACTACGTATTGAGTTAACTTTTTAACTCGATCGCGCACCCTACCAGCAACACCAGCAATCTCATTTCTATTCTTAACTTCAGAAAGACACTCCGCAGCCAAAAACACATTGCTAAACTTTTCCGCTTCCCCATCTTCACCAATCAAATATTCCAGGATGTCACTTGTAAATCTAGCATCTAGCATTCCCGCCATTAAACGCAACACTTCATGCCAAGACTCATCTCGCCAGTGTTCCCGATAAATTTGAATCAAACCATCTAATTCAAGCGTTTTTTGTTTCTCAAATTGCCGCACCAACTCCCAAGCACAAAAATATTCCAAAAACGTGCGATGGACAAAAGCATAATAATCCTCATTGTATCCACCCAAGAAGCACAAAATAAAATTGCGCTCCCGCAGTTGCTCTACCATCAACTTCGCACAAGCAGTTGCCTCAGTTCCCATCAACCCGCTCAAAGATTCCGCTATAGTTTGCCGCAAATCATCGCGACTAATAATATTTCCGGCTAATCCTTTCTCACTCGACTGCATTTTGTAGGCAATTCGCCCGCAGATACTTTGTTTAACTTCTTCATCAATTGAACGAGGATCGATTTTGTCATTACTCAGCTCTTCTTTCACCTCAAAATCCCATTTATGCAGCAGCACTTTTGAGGCTTCTTCATAGAGTTTAGCTCGAAATCGCGGTAACTCTTGATTGCGATTCAGAATTGCCATCATCGTCAGCAACAGAGGATTTCCAGCTAACTCTTTAATCGCCCTCGATTCCCCAATGGCTTTATCCAATCGTTCTAAACTTGCAGCTTTTTTCAAGCGGTCTGTAAAGGTCAACTCGTGCCACTTCTGGATAAACTCTTGAATTTGTTCCGGTTCAAAATCTTGCAGCATGAAGTGATGAAATTGGGCATTTTTCAGCCGTTGCTGCTGGTAGCCAATCACACGAGAAGTGACAATCACTTTCACCGTTGGATATTTCTGAGTGAAATTATGGATTTGGTCAACAATACGGTTGCGTTTTTGCACCTCAAAGACTTCATCTAGCCCGTCAAACATGACGACAGCGCGGCCAGCTTGCAGCCATTCGTGCAGTCTAGATTTGTTTAAATGCCCAATCCAACTAGAACCGCGCTCCATAAATTCTAGAAAATTACTGCACTCTTTTTCATCTCTGCTGCGGTTGTACTTTCGCAATTCAATCAGTAAGTGAATCGGTTGAGATGACAACTGATTGGGAGACAGTTTTGCCCACTGAAGCGCCAGGTATTTTAAGAGCGTTGATTTGCCTGAACCCGGATCGCCGAGAATGACTAGATAAGGGTAATTGACATCATCAATTACTTTCAAAACCGAGTCAGCTTGCTGTTGAGTGTAAGCTTGCTGGTAGCGTTCCAAATCTTCTGGACGGACTTCGGCGGCTATGTCTCCCCGTTCCCGCAATCGCTTTTGAATCTCCTTGGGTAATTCATAATCTTTCGGCAAATATTCCTGACACGATCGCGCATTTTGGGGAATAAATATTTCTTTAACAGTCAGTTGTCGTTCGTATTCTCCCGACCTAGTATCTAAATTACCTAAATCCAAATATTCATATTGTTCTCGCAGTCCTTCTTGATAACTTTCTAATTTAAAATCAGCCGGAATTGGGCCACTATCTGTCAAACGTCCCAAGATGCCGTCCAAATTTTGAGCATTCAGAATTTCTCGTAATTCCGCATTTTGCTGTATAATTAATTTAACACTTGCTAGATAGTTTTCTGCCACTCGTTCCCAACTAAACGCATCGGGAAGCGAGGCAGTTTGTTGCCCCTTAAGAAGATGAGAAGGTACGATCCGAGTAAACGTGGGCAAATGCTGTCGTACCGGATGTTGTAAGGTCAAAGTTTGCCAATACTGAGCTAAGATAGCAGTATTTAAAACCCGACAATTCCCTTGAAACGCACTTCCCAAAACTTGCTGCACTGGAGGTTGTTTAATAAATTGTTTTAAAGGTTCCAGATATTGCTGAATCTGTTTTTTATCTAACTGCGATCGCTCTAATTCCTGCTCGAACAATATAATAAAGGATTTCAGGGCATCGCGAACAGCATTTTGAGCGAAGGGCTTTTTAGTAAGTCCTTCAACATCTTTAATGCAGTCTTTAAAAAAATCTTGAACGTAGTCGTCTAAAGCTGCTTTAGCCAAGTCTTGCAAAATAGGGCCGACCAATAACCAACCCAAACCCAAACCCGCGCTGACTGGATCTACCATTGCTTTTTGCTCGATTTGTATGCTTTAATTGGAAATATTATAGCG